>JAHCKI010000281.1 GCA_026125865.1 Rhodospirillales bacterium | reverse complement strand
CCAACCCGTAAGAATTCAGCCGTGCGGCGGCTCCCCCCCCCTTAGCGGTGGCCGCACCGGTCGCCGGGGTATCGTTGCCGCCCCCCGGCGACGCACGTCCGCAGCGTTGAACCCATCGAGCCGATTGAGCCGAACGGCGACCGCCCGGGACTGGAATGGCTGGCGCCGCCATCAGCCGCGGATTGGCACGGCGAGAACCCCTGACAGGAGGAAGTTGTGGGAAAGATCTTTGACGAAATCCAAGCCCAGGCCGAAGCGCTGCTGATGGCCGGCTGGCTCCGCCGCGACGGCCGCGACACCGGTGACGCCTCCGCCGACGAGATCGCCGCCGCCGCTGCGGCTATCAAGCCGCTCCACGACAAGGCGCAAAACGACGTCACCACCTTGGCGCTGGGCATTGCCAGCACCGCGGTGATGGCGACCTTGAACGAGCTGATCCGGCGCCGCCTGCTGCCGGAGATGCCAGTAGACGTTCAGGTCGAGTTGATCAGCGACATCCCGTTGTCGGTGATCCGCCACGGCGAACTCGAAATCCAGGACGACGACGGCGATGACGATGACGAAGAGCCCGCAGCCTACCACTGACCTGATTTTCCGATCGGTCAATTTATATGGTTAAGCGTTGATCTTATGGCCTTTTCACGCCTCTATACGGTGAACGACGTGCTTGCCGTGGTGCCGGTCGGGCGCCGCACGTTGCAGCAGATCGTCGCCGAACTCGGCTACCGTCCGCCGGCGGGCCGCAAGCGACTGCTGTTCACCGGCGAACAGGTGGAGGCCATACAAGGGCAGCTCATTTGCCGCGAACAAGAACAAGCGACATCAAAATCTACGGACCTGGCGAGCGGTCCAGGACAAGCCCAAACAAATGGTGCGTCGCCAGGCTGTGGATCGGCGGCAAGATCAAAGACATCACGCTCAAAGGGATCATCGACAAAGACATCGCGCGATCCGTTGCTCGACAGCATTTTGCGCCGGCGACGGCAGAACCCGCCGACCAATGTCGTCAAGTTGCCGGATCTGGGACCGACGGAGGGCTGACCGATGGCAGCCTTGGAGCGCGCCTGGTCGCTGTTGAACAGGCCCTCAACCGTCTCGCGAGCGAAATACAATCAATAAGAAAGGAGCTGCCATGGGACGCCCACGAGAATACGACTTCAAGATCTACGGACCCGGTGAGCGAACCAAATCCCCGCCCAACAGGTGGTGCGTCGCCAGGCTATGGATCAACGACACGCGCAAAGACATTACCCTCAGTGGCAATACCGATCCGGAAGAGGCGCGATCCATTGCTCGAGAGTATATTGCAGCAGCGACTGAGCGCGCGTCAGAGCCGCGAGGGCGACCGGAGCGACCCCGAACCTTCCGCGAGCTAGCCGAGCGCTACAGCGCGGTCCGTCGCATCAGCCTATTCGAGCAGCGCCATGTCGACCGCCTGGTGGCGGCGCGACTCGCCTCGCTCGGTCACGGCCCGCTGGGCGATGTGCTGATCGAGGAGTTGACGCCGGCGCTGGCGCAGGAGGCCGCCGGTGTGCTGTACGGCCGGCGTACCGAAAAGACCATGAACCGAGCGGCCATCGCGCCGTTTTCCGCCATCGTGCATTTCGGTGCCGACAACCATTGGTGTTCTTGGATGCGCATCAAGGGTTTCCGCACCGTCGATCGGCGTACACCACGCCTCGCCGAGGGCGACGCCGAACGATTGCTGGCCGCGGCCGCGGCGGCTCGCCCCAAGAAATGCGATCGCTACAAGGCCGACCACCCGTACCGCCACATATTCCTGTTGTTCTTATTTCGCCAGGGTTGGCGAATAACCGAGTCCTTGCGATTGACCTGGTCGCAAGTGGATTTGGTCGCCAGTCGTTTCCGCAACGTGTGCGTCGACAAGGGCAAGGCGGTGAAGGCTGCAATCGTCATGCACCCGGACGTGTACGAGGCGTTGGCCGGCTTGCCGGAGGGCGAACCTGAACGAGCGTTGCGCGAGCGGCGCGGCCGCGTTTTCCCCTGGTTTGATCGTGGCAATGTCTATCGCTGGCTGGTTCCGTTTTGTAACGACTTCGGCATCCATTTTCGCCCGCATATGGCGCGCGTCGAGTTCGCCTCGCAGCTCTCCGAAGCCGGCCAGACCGATACCAAGATCATGAACGTTTGCACCTGGACCGACACCCGTTCCATCAGCCGCTACACCCGCACCAGCGAACGCGAATGCGAGCAGACGATCGCTCTCGTGGGTCGAAAAACCCCGGCCGATACGGGAAGCTGAACAGAACATTGTCCGAACTTTCCGAGAAAGCCTTTGTATATCAAAGCGATAATGGACATTGACATCGTAGGGGTCGCTGGTTCAATCCCAGCCGCGCCCACCAACTTATCAAAGACTTAGCAAACCACCCCACCCTCCACATCCGCGCCACATCCGCGGATTTCGTACTCGTTGCGTTCGTGTGGATTTCAGACAACAGGTTTCGGGCCCGGATCCCGTCGCCGCACCGCGCTGAGCGCCGCTGCAGCAACGACAACGGCCAGACGTGATCGGCCCATCCTGCAACACCCCGTCGGCCCATTGCACGGCTCGCTGAGCTCGCTTCCCGATCATTGAAAAAGGCACCATAATGACGTACATATAGACAACTGTCGTTCGTTGACGGAGATCGACAATGGCTGAGGCGGTAACGTCGAAGCAAGAACGCATTAACCTGCGACTGGATGCCGGCGCCAAGCAAAGGCTCGAAAAGGCGGCGTCGATCGAGGGAAGGACGGTGAGCGGCTTCATTTTGACGAGTGCGCTGGCGTCCGCCGACCAGGCGATTCGAGACCATGCGACGATGACGCTGAGCGAACGTGACGCGGAGGCGTTCTTCGATGCGATCCTCAATCCACCGCAGCCGGGCAACAAGCTTGTCGCGGCCATCAAGGAGTATCGCGAGCGCGTTGTTTCACGATGAGCCCGATGACCAAGCTCGTCATCGAGCCGCTCGCCAAGCATCATGACCGGACGGCGTTCTCCTGCGGCGAACCACGGCTGGAACGCTATCTGCAGCGACAAGCGGGCCAGGACATCAAACGGCGGACGGCCCGCGTCTTCGTCGCCGTCGACGAACATGCGCCGGGACGTGTTGTCGGTTTCTATACGTTGAGCGCGCTCTCCGTTGCCGCGAAAGAGCTGCCGCCGGGCGTAGCGAGAAAACTCCCCAAGCACCCTGTTCCCGCGGCACTGATTGGCCGTCTCGCGGTCGGTCGGTCTTGCCGGGGCAAGGGCGTCGGAAGGATGCTGGTCATGGACGCCATCCACCGCACCCTCGTGGCCAGCACGGAGTTCGCCGTGTTTGCCATGGTCGTCGATGCGAAAAACGACAATGCCCGCCGTTTCTACGAGGGCCTCAACTTCAAACCGTTCCCGGAGACGCCGACGCGTTTATTCCTGCCGCTCTCGACCCTTGCGGGATGATCGGTTTTTCCTCGCGCGGGCGAGCAACCCGGTATGCGATCATCGTAGGGGGCGCTGGTTCAATCCCAGCCGCGCCCACGATGTTTTCAAAGACTTAGCAAACCACCCCGTAACAGGGACAAAATCAGGGGTGGTCAGGTTGGAAGTGCTCTGGCGCGGATGAGGTCTGGCAGGGCGGGGACGGTATCGCAGTCGGGGACGTTGAGGCGGTTGCCGAGACGAGATAGGTCCAGAACCAAACACCGAGTTTTTGGCAAATCTTCATCAGATCGACGAATGCATCGCGACAATCGTGGCCCGGATCGGAGCCTCAAACGTCGAGATCGCGAAAAAAGCCTCGCGATCCGAGCGTTGGCGAGCGCGACCGCTACGTGTGCCAAGTCCGGGGTGTTGCTGCGACATGCCTGTTGATCCGAAGCCGACAATCAAGTATAAGATCGCTGCCT
>JAHCKI010000280.1 GCA_026125865.1 Rhodospirillales bacterium | reverse complement strand
ACGCCAAGGCAGTGTATACCGCCGCGGCTAAAAAAAAAGGCCGATGACCGGATGCCAGGACGGGAATTCTTGGGGTTTCGTTTTCGTACGCAGGCTCGCTCAACTGGATTGGAATCTGTACCATCGCTTCAATCAAACTCGAAATACCGGCGACTTTCGTGGATTTCAGGCCTCTGAAAGCGTAACACGGCATACCATGATGCGCTATCATGGAGGCGCTTGGCCACGCACCGAAAAAGAGGAGAGCCTTAACTTGGGTGTTGAAATCAAGTCCTCTTTTTGGGCATGTCCCATGTGCTCTGGACCTTCACCAGAGTGCCTCGCAAAGCTGGATCGGCACGCCTCAGCCAGCCACTACGAGACGGGAGACGTTCTTTTCAGGAAGGGTGAAAAGGCGGAACGCCTTTTCGTCGTCGTCGATGGACAGGTGATCCTCTATCTTGATGATGGCGCACCAGGAAGCAGTATCGCACGAATCGTCGCCCGCGGAGAAACCTGTGGTGAGGGTGCGATCTGCGGATCGGGGACCTATTCGGTAACCGCTGAAGTCTTGGGACAAGCTAAAATCGTGTCGATTCCAGGCACGATCCTCTGCGATGTATTGACGCGGCGATTCGATTGCATTCTTCAGTTGTTAAGCACGATGTCAAAGCAACTGCGATCCCTGATTCGCGAAATAACCGATCTCAAGCTGAAGAGTTCCGTACAAAGACTGGGACACTATCTGCTTGGGTTGACTGATGAGACAAGCGGAACCACAGACGTTCATCTACCGTTCATGAAACGTCTGCTGGCCGAAGAGTTGGGGATGCAGCCGGAAACCTTGTCACGCGCTTTTGCGAAGCTGCGGGATTATGGTGTTACACTGACGAAAGACGATCGCGTTTGCCGCATCGAGGACATTTCTGCGTTACGAGGATTCTGCCAGGAAACCGACATCGAAGTGACGAAGGGTGACAATGAGGCCGCAAGATACAACGGCGCTACTTTCGGCCGTGAACAAACCGCAAGTGTGACCCGCCTCACTTCCCTACATCAACTCGATGAAGCCGAATTCGATCTGGTGCGAAATGTGCCGCTCTTTTCTGGGCTATCGGCTGACGAAGTATCCGATCTCATTGCATCCGCGTCGGTTCAGAATTTCTCAAAACACCAACTGTTGTTTTCGGCTGGCGATGTTGCCGAAGCCTTCTACATCGTTCTCGGCGGATCGGTAAAACTGTTCGTGTTGAACCGCGACGGGGCTGAAACCATTGTCGAGATCGTCCACGCCGGTCACGCTTTTGCCGAGGCCGCCATTTTTGCCTCGGGTCTCTTCCCTGTTCACGCTGAGGCCTTTGAGAAAACGCGACTCCTTAAAATCCAAGGCGAAGGTTTTTTAGCAGAGCTGAGACGGCAGCCAAAATTGGCACTCAAGATGTTCACCTCTTTGGGCCATTGGCAGCATCTGCTCATGAACGAGCTTTGGCATCTGAAGACGCAAACGCCCGCGCAACGCCTCGCCTGGATGTTGCTGACGATGACGAACGCCGAAGCCGGGTCGACGACGCTCACCTTGCGTTACCCGAAAAGCGTGATCGCATCTCGGATCGGCATTGCCCCCGAGAGCCTTTCGCGCGCCTTGACCCGCTTGTCCGATCTCGGCGTCAAGGCGAAAGGACATCGAATCACCATTGGCAACGTGGAAAGCCTGCGCCGGTTCGCCGGGATGTAACGCCAACAGTCGGAGATTCTTGATATCCATCAATGACCGGTCATTTCACACATGCTAAATGACCGTAACAATGGTGTCGTCCCGGGCTGAGGCAGACTGATGACCTCGCGATCCGCCCGTCAGGTTCGGAGACGGCGGATGGAGAGGTGCCCTTATGGGTTATAGTGCCGATACGCGCGTTGCCGACGCCCTTGCCGCCGATCCCGAACTGATCGGTCGGTTGGTGGCCTTAAATCCCTCGTTCCAACTCCTACAGGATCCGGACTCGTTCGCGCAATTGGGCAATGCGGTGACGCTGAAAGAGGCGGCTGGCGTCGTCGGTGTGCCGCTTGCCGACCTGCTCATGGCCGCAAACGCCCAGTCCCCCGTACAATGCCAGGCGGCCTATGGCGACGCGCCTGACGAAGAGCGCCCCATCTGGATGAACCGTTTCGAGGAAGAAACAGCCCATCGGGTTGATGTTCGCCCCGTCATTGCCGCGGGACATGAGCCGTTCACGGCCATCATGACGGCGGCGGCCGCCGTCCCCGAGGAAGGCGGCCTGATCATCGATGCCCCGTTCAATCCCATGCCGCTTCGCGGGATGCTCAAACGCAAGGGATTTGCTTCGTACGCAGGGCACTTGGCGCCCGACCATTGGCGGGTCTACTGCCTGCGTGGCGAGTCGTACGCGAAGGACCTGCCGCCCATTCCCAGCCAATTCGGCGCCCCCATCTGGCGCGCCGACGATGGCGTTCATATCGACGTCCGGTCATTGGAGGCGCCGGCGCCGCTGATGGCGATACTGGCGTTGGTCGACGGCCCCGACCACGGCGGCCTGGTCACCGTGCACCACCGACGCGACCCCCTCTATCTTTATCCGGAACTGGCGGAAAGGGGCTGGTCGTGGCAACGGATCCCCGGCGAACAGGGTGAAATACGACTACTCCTGCGTAAAGAAGCGACGGATTGATGTTCGGCGGAGTGGACCTGGGGGGCGCCGGGCAGCGCCTGCTGCCAGAAGACATCCCGTTACGCTTCTTCGGGTCGGCTGCAGGCTTCCATATTCTCGCCTGGGGAGGACTCCTGCTGACCGCGCCCGAGGTGCCGGGTTTCATTGGCGGTCCCGGCCCGGTGCTGGCTGCCGTTCATACCCTGACCCTGGGCGTCCTGCTGATGACCGCCTTTGGCGCATCATTTCAGATGTTGCCCGTCGCGCTGGGCAAGGAAGCCCCCCCAGCCCTCGCCTGCAACGCTGCCTTCGCGCTGTTATTGATCGGCGCCACGCTATTGATCGCCGGTTTCGCCCTGTACGAGATGCTGGCAATCCAGGTTGGCGCGACCGCAACCGCGGCCGCCGTCGCCGTTTATGTGAGTACGATGGCCCGCCTCATCTGGGGCACGGCGGAAGTTCGAACGGTCGTGCTCTACGCGTGGGTGGCTCTGATATCGTTGGCGATCGCCGCGGGTTTTGGCGTGACACTGGGCTTCGACTACACTTTCGACTTGCTCCCCGACCACGCCAATGTCGCCCTTGCCCACCTCCTGCTTGCCGGCTACGGCTTCATGGGTATGTTGGCCTTAGGCTTGAGCCAGGTTGTCATTCCGTTGTTCGCGGTGGCGCTGGTTCCCTACGAACGCTGGGCGCTGATTTCTTTGTGGCTGGCTGTTGCCGCCCTGGTTTTGAGCGTGGTCGGAAATCTGCTAGGTATGGAATTGCTGGTCGCGGCGGCGATTGTCGCCGGTCTGGGTGCGGCGGGCTTCCACATCCGAATGATGACCGATCTGCTTGCGAAGCGTCTACGCAAACGGTTGAGTTCGGAATTCGTGCTCATCCGCGCGTCGTGGGTGATCATGCCCGTGCCGATGGTTGTCGGGACCGGTCTTCTCGTAGACATCCTCCCGGCGACGGCGCCAGCCTTGTTTGGATTTACGCTTCTCTTCGGCTGGTTGCTGACGTTGCTCGTGGGTGTGCTTCAGCGCATCATCCCCCTCCTCGCGTCGATGCACACCGGACGCCTGGGACGTGTTCCCGCTGCCCCGTCCCACCTTACTGCCGAAAAACCGCTGCAAGTGCATCGCTGGTGTCACTTGGCCGCACTGGTTATCGTTGCCATCGGCATCAGCATTGATGTCGCGGAGATAGTCCGTGCCGGTGCCGCCGTCGGCATGATCGGCGCCGTTGCCTTTGCTGTGTTCACGA
>JAHCKI010000028.1 GCA_026125865.1 Rhodospirillales bacterium | reverse complement strand
ACGACCATTTGCGGGGCCAGCGAAACCGTATCGAGACGCCGCGGTCACCGTTGACGTGGGTTCGGGATTATCGGGTCCTCGTTCCCTTCGCCGGACCGCCCGGGCACTTGTCGCACGTATCGTATGTGGACGTCCTGCGTGGCGAGGTGCCGTTGGAAACGTTTCGCGGTAAGTATGTTTTTGTCGGTGCCACGGCTCGCGGTATCGGCGGTGAATTGCCAACACCGGTTTCGGTTGCGGGCGTAGCGATGTCCGGCGTTGAGTTCAACGCCAACGTGCTGGATGCGTTGCACCGCAACCTTGTCATCACCCCCTTGGATCGGAATTGGGAAACAGCGATATCAGCACTGCTGGTTCTTTTGCTGGCCTCGTGCTATCGCTTGGCGAGACCGCATTGGTTGATGTGGATTTGCAGTCTTCTGTTCGTTGTTGTCGCAGACTTCTTGCTGCTCCGCATGCAGCATATTTGGATCTGTCCGACGCCGGTCTTGATTGGCGTTTTCGTCGCCTATCCCGCTTGGTTCTGCGGCCACGTCTACGCCGAGCGTGTGACGACATTCCAAGAACGAAAACAAGCGCAATCCGCCCTGCAATCCATCGCCGACGGGGTGATCACGACCGATCGCGACGGTTTGATTACCTACCTCAACCCGGTGGCGGAATCCCTTCTCCAACAGCCACTCGATGACATTCGGGGGCAGCCCCTGTCCGATTACTTCTTTGGCAATGACGAGGCGACGGGCGAGCCGTTCACAACCGACTCGACGACGGAAACCGAGGTGTGGGGATCAATGCGTCCTTGGCCAAGCAATGTCATTTTTGATGACCCCTGTGGCCGTCGGCGAATATTGCAGGTGTCCAAGTCCGTCCTACGCTCGCCCAAGGGTTCCGCCCGAGGCATGGTCGTGTCCTATAATGACATTACCAATCAGCGGCACATGGCGAAAACATTGGCGCATCAAGCGAGCCATGATGCGCTGACGCAGCTACCCAATCGGCACCTCCTCCGTGACAGGCTTTCTCAAGCGATAGAGAGAGCGGAACCAGGAACCCCCGGCATCGCTGTTTTGTTCGTCGATCTCGATGGCCTGAAAAAAATCAATAAGTCATTCGGTCATGCGGCGGGGGACGAGGTGTTGAAATCGGTCGCAAACCGGTTGAATCCGTTCGCGGCAAGCAAGGGACGGTCGCCCGCTTTGGCAGCGACGAGTTCGTCATCGTTATCCAAGGCAATGCCAACGAAGACAGCGTGAGCGTTCTTGCCCATCGAATTCTCGAAGTATTGCAGTCGCCCTACGCCGTCGAAAACATCGAGGTCGTCATCTCTGCGAGCATCGGTGTCAGCATGTTTCCGAAAGACAGTTCGGACACTGACGAACTGATCCTGAAGGCCGAACAGGCCATGCATCGCTGCAAGGAACAGGGCGGTTACGCCGTTCATTTCTTCGCACAGGATTTGCAGGTTCGCAGCATCGATCGTTGGATCGAGGAGCAACACCTGCGCGGAGCGATCGACCGAGAGGAACTGGAACTCGTCTATCAACCCTTGGCCGAGCTTTCATCCGGCCGTATCGTCGGCGTTGAAGCGCTCGTGCGTTGGCGCCACCCGACTAGATTCCGTCTACCGCCGTCGGAATTTATACCACTCGCTGAAGAGACGGGGCTCATTGTTCCGATCGGCAACTGGGTTCTGGAAAATGCTTGCCGCCAAGCCAAATCCTGGCAGGAGAGGGGCCTGCCTCCCTTGCGTATGGCCGTCAACTTGTCGCCCCGGCAATTTCTACGCGCGGATTTTTTGACCGGGGTTGCGCGCTGCTTGGAGGCGACCGGCTTTGACCCGCACCACCTCAGCCTGGAGATCACCGAAAGCACGATGATCCAGGATCTGGATGTAACCGTTAGTTGTTTCGAAACTTTGCGGGATTGGGGCATCGACATCGCCATCGACGATTTCGGCTCCGGCTATACTTCACTCAATGTCCTGCGGCAGCTTCCTGTCCGTCGGCTGAAAATCGACAGATCACTGATCGGTAACGCCGCAACCGGGGACGAGGACAAGGCCATCACGACCGCCATTATAACAATGAGCCATGGTATGCGGTTGAAGGTCGTCGCCGAAGGGGTTGAAACCAATGATCAAATTGGGTTCCTCCGGTCCATTGGTTGTGACGAAATACAGGGGTTTCTGCTCAGTTACCCACTACCTGCCGCGGACCTGACCGCGTTTCTCTCGGCGCGCGGTGCGACCGCCGCTGTTTAGGGCACGGGTCGCGGCGGAAAAGAGGCAATCGTGCGCGCGACGATCTCTTCAATACGGCCGGCTTCCCCGTCGTATTCGCCGACGATCTTTGTCGCATGGCCGCTCCAAATCGGTCGCTTGGTTTCGGTGTCGAAGATGTCGATGGCCAAGGTTCCTCGAGTATAGGTTTCCTCCGTTAACCAGGTGCCGAACGGCCGACGGAAACGGTGACGATCATGGAAAGGATCATAGGGGGTCCAATCATGCAGGACATGGTAGTCGCGGAAGCCGATGACAAAAGCGACGGCCATGTCGCCTTCGGCATCCTTGCGAAAACCCTTATCGGCGAGGGTACGGTCGACGGCATCCCGAATCCGCTGCTGAACCAATGGCGACAACAGGATGTCGGCGCCGGATCCGGTTCGCGTCAGGGGCGCGTCGCTTGTCCAGGTGTAGGTCTTGTACCGGGAGAAATCGACGGAGGGATCGTAATCACTGTCGGTCGAGATCGATCCGCCGCAACCGTGGGCGAGCGCGGCAACGATGACGACAAAGCACAGGGCTGCAAATCGCGGTTTCCCCGTGACTTGGTGCCTCCCTCTCGCACGCATCTCATCCATCACAGCGATGAACAGCAAACCCATGTGATCAGTTGACTCGACCTGATCGCATTTTGCTCTAATGTCCCGGCCCATGGGCAATGAACCACTTCCGCTTCCGTGGCAATTCACCGGGGACGATACCTCAAGAGAGGGGGTGTCGAACAGCGGCCGCGAGCACGGCGGCGGTCTCGATGCGGCGGCACTCACATACGGTTGGCCGCGGGACAATTGGCTGGACCTTTCCACGGGCGTCAACCCGAATCCCTATCCGCTGCCGGCGTTGGCGCCCGACCTTTGGCGGCGATTGCCAGATCAGGCGATGATGGACAACCTTTGTCGGGTCGCCGCCGGCGCTTATGGCATACCCACAGGCGAAATAGCAGGTGACGGCGGGTCGCACGTCGTACCGGCGCCGGGGTCGCAAGCGCTGATCCAGTGCCTGCCTCGCCTCGTGCCGCCGACGCGGGTGACGATTCTCGCGCCGACCTACAATGAACATGCGCCGGCTTGGCGCGCCGCCGGGCACAAAACGGTGGAGGTCGCCGGTCTCGAAACCGTGGCGGACGACGCGGCCGTGGTTGTTGTCGTCAACCCCAACAATCCGGACGGCCGCATCGTGGCGCCGCTTGAGTTGCTCCGCTTGGGAGAGGACAGGCTGTTGGTGGTCGACGAAGCATTTGCCGACGCAGCGCCGGAGATCAGCATGGCACCGGCCATCGGCCGCTGCAACGTGGTTGTTCTACGATCGTTCGGCAAGTTTTTCGGTCTTGCCGGTCTTCGCCTCGGCTTTGCGTTGGCCGGAGAACTCTGGGCCGTCAGGCTTCGTGAGGCTTTCGGGCCGTGGGCGGTGAGCGGACCGGCGGCGGCGATCGGCGCTGCGGCGCTGGCCGACGACGACTGGATCCATTCCACGCGCGAGTTGTTGCGACGCGGTGCGCAAACGTTGGACGCGCTGCTCGCTCGTCATGGCCTTACCGTGGTTGGCGGCACGGACCTGTTTCGTCTGGTGGAGCATACCGACGCCGAAGCCGTGTTTACCCATCTGGCGCGCGCCGGCATTTTAACGCGGCGCTTTGCCTTCAATCATCGCTGGTTGCGGTTAGGCCTGCCCGGATCGGCTGCCGCCTTCGAGCGACTAGAGAACGCTCTAGCTGGCTGGGGCGGGTAGGGGAGGTCAGTTCATAGACGGGTGATTGTGATCGTTGAGCCCGACTTCGCGGTAGCGGTCACTTTCGGGATGGCGCTGGCGGTAGCAGTCCACTTCGCCGAGCGTGCGGTAGCAGTGGACGGCCGGGGCGATCTTCACCTCGTCCTCCACGCAGTATGAAAGGCCCGATTCACTGCGCACCAGCGAACAATCCTTGCCGGAAACGACGGAGACCACATGGTCGCCAAGGGTTTTGTCGGTCACCGCGAGACTCGCGATCTCGACCGCGAAATATTCCGTACAGCCACTCAGGACGGCGATGGCGAGGAAAGGGATCACGAAGCGCATGATTTGTTCTCTTGGTTCGGAGCTCTCCCGGTATCCCGCGGGACGGAAAAACGATGGCGATGAAACACCGCCGTCACTGGTAGCCGGAAAAATCGCAAAGAGCGGTTTCACCCACTATCTTCGTCAAGTAGGGTTAAGGTGAGGTTAAGCGACTCTTGGTGAGGTTAAGCGACGTCCTTGATCGCGAGCCTTGTTGTCGGCTAACAGGTTATTACGAACGGGCGCCAACGGAAGCAGACGCCCAAACGGAGGTTTTTGCGGTGGCGTTGACGGAAACACCCATTTGTAATTTCGGCTGGAAGGCGGTCGATTTCGACCTCAAGGACCCCGATGGACGCTCCTACACCTTGAACGACATCAAGGGACCGAACGGGACCTTGATCATGTTTATCTGCAACCATTGTCCGTATGTTCGGGCCGTGGTCGATCGAATGGTCCGGGATGTACGCGATCTGCAAGCCAAGGGCATCGGGGTTGTTGCGGTCATGTCCAACGACTGGGCGCAGTATCCCGAGGACGCGCCGGACAAAATGCTGCGGTTCGCCGAGACCCATGGATTTACCTTTCCGTACGTGATCGACGACAGTCAGGAAATCGCCCGCGCCTACGATGCCGTTTGCACCCCCGACTTCTTCGGCTTCAACGCCGATTTGGAGCTGCAATATCGGGGGCGCCTGGACTCGGCACACAAGAACGCAGCGGGACCGGATACCCGGCGCGAACTTTTCGAAGCCATGTCGCAAGTGGCCGAGACCGGCCGGGGTCCGGCGGACCAGATTGCGAGCATGGGGTGCTCCATCAAGTGGCGCAACGGCGGCATGGTCGCCGATGTTCGGCGTCTGATCCGGAAAGTAGGGCTTTAGGAGGAAGCGCACGTGGCCGATCTCGAACACGACCCCCTGATCCGTGAGATCGAAGAGGATCTCCGCGAGGAGAAGCTCACCAAGCTTTGGAAGGCATACGGCAATTGGATCATCGGCGCTTGCGTGGCGTTGGTTGTCGGGGTCGCGGTTGGCGAGGGCTGGAAACACTATCAGAAAGGCGCCCGCGAGGAGGCCGGAGACCGCTTCGCGCAAGCGCTGTTGCTCGCCGACACCGATCCGGCGGCGGCGGTTGAACGCTTGAGCGAGGTTTCTCGGGATGCGCCGGAAGGCATCGGGATGCTGTCGCGGTTCAGGGCGGCGGCGCTTGTCGCCGACGGCGACGATCCGGTGGCCGCGGCGGATGCTTTCAAATCCTTGCCCGACGCAACCGAAGACCCTCTGTACCGGGACCTGGCGGTGATCCTGGAGGCGATGAACGAAATGGCGGCGATGACGACTCCAACCGACTCCGGCGCGCTCATCGATCGGTTGTCGCCGTTGGCGGCCGACGACCGTCCCTGGCGCAACAGCGCAAGGGAACTGATCGCCTATCTCTCCTGGGGGTCCGGTGATTTGGCGAAGGCGAAGGAACTGTTTCAGGCCCTCGCCGACGACCCGCTGACCTCTTCCGGCATGCGGTCGCGGGCCGGTGATATGCTGACGGTGATATCACAATGACGGAGAGCAGACTCGTCCTCGGACGCACCATTCACCGGGTTGCCACGGCCGCCCCGTTGCTGTGCACCTTGCTACTCGGCGGTTGTGGTGTCTGGTTCGGCGAGACCGGCGATCCGCCCCTCAAGGGGGAACGATTGTCGGTGATGGTGCATGAGCGGCAGGTCTTGCCCGATCCGTCATTGGAAAATCACCAGATCCTTTTGCCGCCTCCAGTTACCAACAAAAACTGGCCGCAAACGGGCGGATATGCCAACCACGCCATGCAACATCTGTGGGTAAACGACGACCTGCAAAGAGCTTGGGCGATTGATGTGGGTGCGGCGCCCGATACGTCGCAACCATTGCTGCCGGCGCCCGTCGTTGCCGAGGGCCGGGTCTTCACCATGGACGCGGAACACACGGTGTCGGCGTTCGATGCCCAAACCGGTGACTGGGTATGGGAGGCTGAGTTGGCGCCTGACGATGAGGAGGACCTGATTCCGGGAGGTCTCGCCTTCGAGGACGGCCGAATTTTTGTGACCACCGGTTTCGCTGAGGTTGTGGCGCTGGATGCGGCGAGCGGCGCGGAAGTATGGAACACCCGGGTCGAAGCGCCGTTGCATGCGCCACCGACCGTACGCGACGGACGGGTGTTCGCGATCACCGTCACCAATACCCTGTATGCGCTCGACGCCGAAAACGGCGCGCAACTTTGGACCTTCCGCGCCATCGCCGAAACGGCTGCGCTTATCGGCGGCGCCAACCCCGCTGTCGAAGGTGACATCATCGTTGCGCCGTTCTCGTCCGGTGAACTGGTCGCCCTGCAGGTTGCGACCGGCCAGGTCTTGTGGTCCGACTCGTTCGCCTCCACCCGCCGCACCGACGAAATCGCCAGCATCGCCCAAATTCGCGGCGTGCCGACCATCGACCGCGGCCGGGTGTTCGCCATGAGTTTCGGCGGCCTCATCGCGTCCTTCGACTTGCGGACGGGGCGGCGCTTATGGGACCGGGACATTGGCGGGACGCAGACGCCATGGATCGCCGGCGACTACATCTATGTGATCAGCAAGAGCCATGAACTCGTATGCCTCAACCGCGATTCCGGCCGGGTTCACTGGATCTCCCAGCTTCCCGCCTTCGAGGACGAGGAAGACCAGGAAGATCCCATCATCTGGGCCGGACCCGTTCTGGCCGGCGATCGGCTGATCGCCGTGGGATCGAACGAAGAGGTATTGACGCTCAGCCCCTATACGGGCGAGTTCCTCGGACGGTTGGAGATGGCGGCGCCGGTCTCGGTCGCTCCGGTGGTGGCGAACGGCGGCATATTCGTTCTCGGCGACGACGCCCGCTTGAGCGTTTTCCGGTAACCCCGTCGCGTTCGGTGGAGGGGCGGCGGCGATGCTGACGGTGGCCATCATCGGCCGTCCCAACGTCGGCAAATCGACACTGTTCAATCGATTGGTCGGGAAGCGCTTGGCGATCGTCGACGATACGCCGGGCGTCACCCGTGATCGCCGCGAGGGCGAAGCACGACTGGGTCCTCTTCGTTTCATGGTCATCGACACGGCGGGCCTCGAAGATGTGCGGGTCGGGGAACTGGAAGCGGCCATGCAGGCCCAGACGGAACGAGCGCTGGCTCAGGCCGATGTCGCCCTGTTGCTGACGGATGCCCGCTCCGGCGTGACGCCGCTCGACAGCCATTTCGCGGACTTGTTGCGTCGGGGATCGACGCCGGTGATCCTGGTCGCCAACAAATGCGAGGGGCGGGCGGGGAACGCTGGCTTCATGGACGCGTTTGCCCTCGGGCTCGGGGAACCGGTGGCCATTTCCGCCGAACACGGCGAGGGGATGGGGGAACTCTACGACGCGCTCCTGCCTTGGGCCGAGGAAGCGGGAGCACGCGATGCCGAGGGAATGACAGAGGCCGGGAACGAGACGGGGGGCGAGGCCGGGGCGATCGCTGAGGCGCCCTTGCATCTGGCGATGGTCGGCCGCCCCAACGTCGGCAAATCCACACTCGTCAATCAACTGCTCGGCGAAGAGCGCCTGGTCACCAGTTCCGAGGCGGGCACCACGCGCGACTCCATTGCCGTGGCGTGGACGTACCGCGGTCAGGAAATTCGGCTGATCGATACCGCCGGACTTCGCCGCAAGGCCCGCTTGACCGAGTCATTGGAAGAGTTGTCCGTCGCCGATGCGCTGCGCGCCATCCGCTTCGCCCATGTCACGGTGCTGGTCCTCGACGCCACGCAAGGGTTGGAGAAACAGGATCTGACCATCGCCCGTCTGGTCGTGGAGGAAGGACGGGCGCCGCTGATCGCCGTCAACAAGTGGGACCTGGTGGATGATCACACCGCGGTGCTTGCCGATCTGCGCGATCGCCTGCAAACATCGCTGACGCAGGTGCAGGGCATCCGTTTCGTCACCTTGTCGGCGCTGACCGGGCGCGGCGTGCACCGTCTGTTGCCGGCTGTTCTGGAGACGTATGGGCGATGGAACCGGCGAATTGCGACCGGTCCGCTCAATCGCTGGCTGCGAGACATGACCGATCGCCATCCGCCGCCGATGGCGAAAGGGCGCCGCATCCAGATCCGGTATGCCACCCAGACGAAGGCGCGGCCGCCCACCTTCGTTCTCTTCACCAGCCGCCCGGAGGACCTGCCGGAGCACTATCTCCGCTACCTGGCGGGCGGCCTACGCGACCAATTCGGCCTGACCGGCATCCCCATCCGCCTGCTGCCCCGCAAGGGAAAGAACCCCTACGCGTAACAATATCGATTTCCCGCACACGCCAAACCGATTCTGTTGACTTTCGGCACAAACCAAGGTGTGGATTGCCGCGCCGGTTGCACCGGCTCGCAATGACGTCTAGGACATTATTCCTCGTCAGCGCCGTGGCGATCCATGGTTTGCACTCTCACTGTCTCCAGCGATATCTGTGGATTGCCGCGTTGGCTCGTGATGACGGGAATGACCGTTGGAAAGGAAAGGCGGTTCAACACTTTTGGCATGTTTGTAGGGGGCTGCCGGAGCGGGCCCAGCCGGCGATGCCGTCGACGGCGTTGTAGACGCTGACATAGCCGCCGCGACGGGTCATGAGGTCGGAGACGATCGACGAGCGGCTGCCCGTGGCGCAAATGATGATCACTTCCTGATCGGGTTTGACCGCGTTTTGAACGGCGGCGGGAAAGGAAGGGTTGAAATGTCCCGATTCGTCGAAAGCGCTGATCAGGTGACTGCCGGCAATGACACCCGTCCGCCGCCACTCCTGCCGTGTTCGTACGTCAACCACAGCGACGCCGCGGTCGATAAGAGTAGAAAGAGTATCGTTCTTGACATCGACGACTCTCGAATCTCCAGCGCGAACCTCGACCGCGACCAGAATCAAAGCCGCGACCACCCCTATGGCGACGCGCGACATCGTCGATTTTACGTAACGCAGGCTCCAGCGACCACCAAGCACAGTGTTGACCGTCGAACGGATCAACCGCCGCCGCCGCAGGACTTGGAAATTTCGTCATACGCGGCGCTGAAGCCCTTGAGCGAGTAGGTGTCGACCGTCAGCGTGCCGCGCGATGATTTGCCTTGGACCACCATGTTTGCCCCGGCCTTCATTGCTGTGACCAGTTGCTTGTCGGCCGTTTCGTCATAGGCCCAGGCGATGCCGTCGCCGCTGCCCCGGTTTTGCGTGAAAAGCTTGAACGACTTGCCGCCAATCTTGACGGTGACGTCGCCGCCCTTCTGGTAAGGATAGCCGGCTTCGACGCTGACCTCGCCGAAGATATTCTCCGCCGGCCAATGGGTGACGAGGACATACGTCGGCCCTCGGCGCGAATAATCGCCCTTGGCTTCCTTGGGCTCGCTGCCGATGTAGCAGTAGCTCTTGGAACCCTTGGTCCCTTTGTACGCGGTCCAATCATCATGAGCGCCGATTTGCTGACGCTCGGCATCGGCCGCTTGGCTTCCAACGGGCACCGTCACCGAAGCCAGGCAGCAGGCAAGGAGGAGGAGCAGTGTTCTCATGGCACCCAATTCATACCCACCTGAGCAACGAATGCAAGCGGGGGGATTGCACATACATGACCCCCATGTCAGACATCGCCCGTAACGGATGGAGGGAAGGCGATCAGCGCCATGGACACATGCAATCCTGTAATGGTTGAAATCACCCGCGGAGCAACCGTCGAAAGCCGCCATCGCGGCGCCGCGGTGGTGGTTCGAAGCGACGATTCCATCGTCGCGTCCTGGGGCGACATCGATCGTTTGATGTATCCGCGATCGGTGATTAAGCCACTGCAAGCGTTGCCGTTATTGGAGACGGGCGCGGCCGATCGCTTCGCCGTCAGTGACCAGGAGATCGCCCTCGCTTGTGCCTCGCACAGTGGTGAACAGGTGCACGTCGCCGTAGTCGAGGCTTGGCTCGAGCGCCTGGGCCTGGGGAGTGGGAATCTGGTGTGCGGGGCGCACCCGCCGCTGTCCGTTGCCGCCGCCGAGGACCTGGTCCGCAAGGGCGAAACGCCCACTCCGCTGCACAACAACTGCTCGGGCAAGCATGCCGGATTCCTGACAACCGCACTCTACCTGCGCGAATCGATCACTGGGTACGCCGGGGCGGCCCATCCGGTGCAACTTCGTGTTCGCCAGATGCTGTCACAATTGGCCGGTGTGGAGTTCAATGACGCCTCCATCGGCGTCGATGGGTGCGGCGTGCCGACGTTGGCGATGCCCTTGTGGGGCTTGGCCCGATGTTTGGCCCGCTTTGCCGATCCGCCGAAGCTGGGTCGTCTGCGCGCCGATGCCGTTTCCCGCATTTTGAAGGCAATGACAAAGCACCCCGAGTTGGTCGCCGGTCAGGCGCGTTTTGAGACGAGTGTCATGATGGCGGCGGGCGGCGACGTCGTGGTGAAGTGCGGCGCGGAGGGGACCTACGGCGCAATTCTGCCGAAACGCGGACTTGGCATCGCGGTGAAGATCGATGACGGCGGCAAGCGCGCAGCCGAATCGGCCATGGCGGCGTTGCTCCTGGCTTTCGCCGACCCCCAAGAAAAGCTTTGCTGGGCATTGAATCCGTATCGGGATCTGCCGCTTCGCAACACCAACGGCGCCCGAGTCGGCTCGGTACGGATCGCCGCGGACTGGTATGGCGGCTTGTAGCCCTAATTCTTGTCGGTGGTGCAAAAGGGGTCGGCGGATTCCGGGTTGCTGTCCGGTTTCGCGGCACGGACGGCGACGAGGTAATCGCTGGCCTCCCGCTGCAGGCAGGCGCAAACGGCGTCACCGTTGCAAGGCGCAAGCGCCCGGTCGAGAAACCGCAGCACGTCGCTCCGGTAGCGATCGCCATCCAACCGCCAAAGGCTTTCCGCTACGGTAAGGCTGACGCCCACCTTCACGACCGGGCTCTCCTGATCTTCGGCGAGACGTACTGCACGGCAAAGCTCCGCCAACGCCAGTTCACGGTCGCCCATCAACGAAAACAAACCGAACATTGCTCGGCGGGATTCCACCAGCTTGGCGATTTCCACACGCCCCAGCGCCAGATAGGCGGCCGGATGATCGGGTTCAAGCGCCTTGGCCTGATCCAGGGCGGATACCACGCTACGCACAGCCTCGATGGCTTCGGTGTGGGAAATGTCGTAGCGGCGAAATTCGAGCAGACGGGCGCGGGCACGGGCCAGTTGGCGCCAGCCTTTGACTTCCTTGGGGTCCACGGCGATCGAGCGCTCCGCCAGATCGCGCACCTGTTGGAACAGGGATTGCCGGCGAGCCGGATCGTGGCGATGGTTGCAGCGGGCCTCGTTGCCGAGTGCCATGGCGGCCACCGCCAAACCGTGGGCCGTGCCGATCTTCTGTCCTGTCGCCGCCACCTCGGAGTAGCGGCCTTCACTCATCAGTCGCCGCAGGTCGTCATCCGCGATCGACGATTTGCCTACCAACGAAGCGACCAGCGCCAATACCAATGACAAGAGCTTCGTCTTTCTTTGGCGCATGTTGGGGAGGCTAGTCCTCGAATACCTTGAACAGGGCGGCGTGGTCGAGGTCGCCGTGACCGGCGGCGATCACCTTGTCGTAGAGGTCGCGGTTGAGGCGCGTGGCGGGCAGATCGAAACCGAGCGACGCTGCCAATTCGAGGGCCTGGTTCATGTCCTTGCGTTGCGTTACGCATTTGCCGCCGGGCGCGAAATTGCCGTCGACCATGCGTTGACCGTGGACCTCCAGGATGCGGGAGTCGGCGAAACCGCCTTTCAGGGCCTCGCGAACGCGGGCCGGATCGGCGCCTGCCCGTTTGGCCAGGGTCAGCGCCTCGGCGACGGCGCCGATGTTGAGTCCGACGATGACCTGATTGGCGGCCTTGGCCACCTGACCCGTGCCGACGCCGCCGACGTGGGTGGTGCGTTGGCCGAGCACCTCGAAGACCGGCATGATCCGCGCGATGGCGTCGTCGGCGCCGCCAGCCATGATGGTGAGGGTGCCGGACTGGGCGCCGATGGTGCCGCCGGAGACCGGCGCGTCCACGTACGCACCACCGGTGGCGACTACGCATTCCGCGAAACGGCGGGTTTCGCCGACCATCGTCGTGCCCATGTCGATGACGAGACCGTCGGGCTGGAGTTCCGACACGACCCCATGTTCGCCGAGGAGGACCGTTTCGACACTCGGTGTATCCGGCACCATGATGATCACTGTTTCGGCCCGTTTGGCGACGGCGGCGGGGGTCGGCGCCGCATCCATGCCGAACGCCGCCAATTCCTCAACCACGCCTTGCGAGCGGTTATGGATGACCATGTGGGCGCCGGCGGCGTGGAGATTGAGAGCCATCGGTCTTCCCATTAGTCCGAGACCGATGAAACCGATCGTTCGTCCGCTCAATGCGGGCACTGTCACTCTCCTCTTGCGACTCCGGGCCACCGCCGGCACAACGTTATGAACAATACTCGCCGCACCGTCATGGGCGGGGCTGGGGTGGTATAGCAAACGGAGGAGTGGAGTGTCATGAAGATCGCCATTTTCGGGTCCGGCGGCGTCGGCGGCTACTTCGGCGCGCATCTGGCCGCTGCGGAAGATGTCTCCTTTTTGGCCCGGGGCGCCCATCTCGAAGCCATGCGCGAAGAGGGGCTTCGGGTGCGCAGCGCGAACGGCGATGTGCACCTGCAACTGGTGCAGGCAACGGACGATCCCGGGGCGATCGGTCCAGTGGATGTGGTGGTCGTGGCCGTAAAACTTTACGACACCGAAGCCGCGGCTGCGGTCTTGCTTCCCCTCGTGGGCCCTGAAACCGCCGTGGTGTCATTGCAGAACGGCGTGACGGCCGCCGAAACCTTTGGCCGCGCCGTCGGCCCCGAGCACGTGTTCGGCGGCGTCACCTACATTTCGGCGGTGATCGCGGCGCCGGGGGTCATCGCCCATACGGGAACCTTGGCTCGGCTGGTGGTCGGCGAGTTGGATAATCGCCGCACGGCGCGTGTGGAAGCCTTCATCGCCGCTTGCCAACGGGTGGGACTGGATGCCGCGGTCAGCGATGACATCTCCGTCGAAATCTGGAGCAAGTTTACCTTTCTCAGCGCCATGAGCGGCGTCACCTCGCTGCTGCGGTTGCCGCTCGGGCCGATCCGCGAGGATACGGAAACGCGGGCGCTCTTCATTTCCGCCTTTGACGAGGCGGTTGCGGTGGCGCGGGCCAAGGGCATTGCCTTGCCGGACGACATGGTGGCGCGGCACATGGCGAGAATCGACGAACTTCCCCCCGGCATGGGATCGTCCATGCTCTACGACCTGTCCCACGGCAAGCGCCTCGAGCTTCCGTGGCTTTCCGGTACGGTCGTCGACCTGGGGCGTACATTGGGGGTCGCCACCCCGACACATGCCTTCATCACCACCGCGCTCAAACTGCACACGGAGGGCGCGGTAAGTTGAGCCGACTTTAACTCCTAATCCACGATCGTGGTGATGTGCCCATAGGCCGGCAAGGTCAGGAAGTCGACAAACTCGGGCTCGGTCGCCACTTCGAGGAATATGTCCGTCGCGGTTTCGAAGTGTCCGTTATCGAAACGATCGTCGCCCAGTGTTTCGCGCAGAGCAATCAACTCTTCAGCGATGAATCGCACAACCAGATCCTCGTCGATGGCGCGACCGTCCGATAGTTCGGCGCCATGCCGCAGCCACTGCCAGATTTGCGAGCGGCAAATCTCCGCCGTGGCGGCGTCCTCCATTAAGTTATACAGCGGAACGCATCCGTTCCCGCCCAGCCACGACTCGATGTACTGGATGCCGACGCGGATGTTGTTGCGCAGCCCTTCCTCGGTGACGTCTCCCCGCGCCGGCTCGACCAGGTCGCGGGCGGTGACCGAAATGTCGTTTCGCGTCCGGCCGATCTGGTTGGCTTCCGGCATGTGCTCGTCGAAAATGGCTTTGGCCAGCGGCACCAGACCGGGATGGGCGACCCAGGTGCCGTCAT
>JAHCKI010000279.1 GCA_026125865.1 Rhodospirillales bacterium | reverse complement strand
CCCTATACCCACGGCGACGGCTACGGGCACGTCGCCGTGTGCGTCGAGGATTTGGACGGCGAGCACGCACGCCTGAAGGGCCTGGGCCTGGAGCCGGCGGACATCAAGGAATTCCACCGTGACGGTGGTTTGATGGCCCGCTTTTTCTTCATCCAGGATCCGGATGGGTACAAGATCGAGGTGCTGCAACACCACGGCCGCTATCGCTGATGGACGGAGCAGCCGCTGCGATGGAGGCGCAGCGTCGACACGGTCCACTCAACAACGGGACCGGAGTTTTATCGACAACCACAACAACAATGGTTGAGGGAGAGAAACCATGACGACGACGACAATCAGCCGACGCTGTTTTGTCAAAGCGAGCGCGATGACGGCAACGGCGGCTTTTTCGCTAAGCCTGATCGGCCGCCTTGGCGGACAGGCCTGGGCGATGACGGTGAAGGCAATTGACGCAACCACCGCGGATACCCTGCTTGCCATGTGCCGCCGGGTCTATCCGCACGACCGCCTCGAGGACGTGTTCTACGCGGCGTGCGTCGAAGGATTGGACGCCAAGGCAGCGGACAGTGCGGACGCCAAGAAACAGCTCACCGATGGTGCCGCCATGTTGAACAAAGCGGGATCGAAGGCATTCGCTGAACTTGGCGCCGACGAACAGCTGGCGGTGCTCAAGGGCATCGAAACGACACCGTTCTTCCAGACGGTGCGCGGAAACATGGTGACGGCGCTCTATGGCAATTCTGAGGTGTGGCCGAAATTTGGCTATCAGGGGCCATCGTACCCGTACGGCGGCTACCTGGAACGGGGCTTCAACGACATCGCCTGGTTGCCCAAGGAATCACGGTAGTATGCGCCAATAAGCATTGGTCGGGAGGTTCCAATGGCCAATTTTGACTTAAACGACCACAGCGTCGTCGTCGTCATCGGCTCGGGTGCGGGCGGCGGCGTGCTCAGCAATCAACTCGCCCAAAAGGGCATCAAGACGGTGTGCCTGGAGGCCGGCAAACGGCTCGACTTCGTTGATGATTTTGTCAACGACGAATGGAAGATGTTCTCGATGACCGCTTGGCTCGACAAGCGCACCACGTCCGGCAGCTGGCGGCTTGCCAAGGATTTCCCCAACCTGCCGGCATGGATCTGCAAGACGGTTGGCGGCACCACTCTGCACTGGGCCGGCGCCAGTCTCCGATTCCATGAGCATGAGTTCAAGGCGCGCTCCACCTATGGTGATATCCAGGGAGCGAACTTGCTCGACTGGCCGATCACCTTGCAGGACCTCGAACCCTACTACGCCAAGGCCGAAGACAACATGGGCGTCACCCGCACCAATGGGATCCCCGGCTTGCCCGGCAACAACAACTTCAAGGTCCTGGAAGCCGGTGCCAAGCGGGTCGGTTACAAGCAAGTCCATACTGGCCGCATGGCCATCAACTCCGAGCCTCGCGACGACCGCAACAGTTGCCATCAGTTGGGCTTCTGTTTTCAGGGCTGCAAGATGGGCGCCAAATGGTCGACGCTCTATTCGGACATCGTCAAGGCCGAGGAGACCGACAAGTTCGAACTTCGACCGCAGTCCCACGTCGTCAAGATCGAACACGACGACAGCGGCAAGGTCACCGGCGTCGTCTATTTCGATGCCGACGGCAAGTCGCAGCGGCAAAAGGCGCGCATCGTTTGCGTCGCCGGTAACACCATCGAAAGTCCGCGGCTGCTGCTCAACTCCGCGTCGTCCAAGTTCCCGGACGGGCTGGCCAACTCGTCGGGACAAGTGGGCAAGAATTACATGCGCCACATGACGGGCTCGGTATACGCGGTTTTCGAGAAGCCCGTGCACATGTTCCGTGGAACGACCATGGCCGGCGTTGTCTTGGACGAAGCCCATAACGACCCGTCTCGCGGTTTCGTCGGCGGTTACGAAATGGAGACGTTGTCGCTGGGACTTCCGTTCATGGGAGCATTCCTCGACCCGGGTTCCTGGGGGCCCGAGTTCGCAGGCAACATGGACGCGTACGACCACATGGCGGGGATGTGGCTGGTTGGCGAGGATATGCCGCAAGAAGGCAATGCCGTAACCCTGAACACGGACGTCAAGGACCAGTACGGCATGCCGGTCCCCAACGTGCACTTCGATGACCACGACAACGACATCGCCATGCGTAACCATGCCTACAAGCAGGGGTCGGCCGTCTACGACGCCGTCGGTGCCGTAAAGACGATCCACACGCCGCCGTATCCGTCCACCCACAATCTCGGCACCAACCGGATGTCGGAAAAACCGCAGGATGGTGTCGTCAACAAGTGGGGCCAGTCGCACGACATCGCGAACCTGTTCGTTTCGGATGGTAGCGTCTTCACGACGGGGGGGTCCGAAAATCCGACGCTTACGATCGTGGCTCTGGCTTTTCGGCAAGCCGATTACATTGCGGACCAGATGGCGAAGAACAACATTTGACCCTCCGATAGCCATCCCGCATCAATTTCGGGACCCCGGCGCTCTCAGGCGCCGGGGTTTTCCGTATTGATTGCGGAAGCCTGCCTCGAAGCACGGCCACCCACGATTGCCGAGAACACCAATCGCCATCTTGACCCGACCGACCGGCCCCATCTATGTCAGTTTCATTCATGATCGTCATTCCGAGGCACTCCATGGATCAGACAACTCGACCGCCGATGATCGAAAGCCGGAACGTGCTGGGAGACCCCCTGCAGCCGTGCAGCACCTCGCCGATGACCGGCTTTTTCCGAAACGGTTGCTGCGACACCGGCCCGCAAGACTTCGGCTCCCATACGGTGTGCACGCAGGTAACGGCGGAATTCCTGGTATTCAGCGCTCAGCGCGGCAACGACCTGTCGACTCCAAACCCCGCTTTCGGCTTTCCGGGACTTCAACCAGGAGACCGCTGGTGCCTGTGCGCGGCACGCTGGAAAGAAGCCCTCGAAGCCGGCGTCGCGCCGAAGGTCGTCCTCACCGCCACACACGAAGCCGCCCTTGACGTCGTGTCGATCGAGGATCTGAAGAAACACGCCCTCGACCTCCAGTAGCGTCCCTGCAAGCGAAATCGTGCATAGAGCGCAGCGCACTTCCAAACATTTAGGCGTGAACCAGCTCGGTGCCATGTCGCACTGGACCTGAAGCTGCAAATTTGCTACAAATACACTAATAAATTGCATACAACTTTCTGGTTTCAGAAGGACACGGGACATGCTGGGCGAAACCCTACGCAATTTGGTCTTGGACGAAGCCGGCGGGCCGGCCATTGAGTATGGCTTGATCGCGTCTCTCGTCGCCATCGCCGCGCTGGCCGGCTTGCAGGCCCTCGGCCTGTCGGTGGCCGCGTTGTACGCCAGCGTCGTCGACGCCGTCGATCACGCCATGGCCGGCGTCAATAAAACCCTGTAGGCGCTTCCCCTCCGCACCCGGACATTCTCCTTGTGGTCGGGCATGGAAATCGGGCATGAAGGCATGCACGGATCTTGCCGGACGGATCAGGAGAGTTTCATGAGCGGCTGGGGTTGCCCACACGAAGTCAAAGGCCGGTGCAATCGTGTCGAGGGACGGCCCTGCGATCCCGGCATGAAGGGGTGCATCCTGTTCGGCCGCTTCGAGTTCTCCAACCCGGAAAAAAACCGCCCGCCGAAAACCCGCACCGCACCTTCGCGCCTTGACGATCGCGAGGACCCCGGGGAGTAGGTCCGCCCCAAAACCCATTCGCAGGCGGCCGCCCATTCTATAAACCATCGCGCGAAGATAAAAGACGTAACATCAATCAAACTTGTGTCCATTGCGACGCGATTTGACACGTTTTTTCGCGTTTTTGAGGCGGTTTTACACAGGTAAATTGGGACTAAACTCCTGTTATTACGTAAAATGTGTCCGATTCGGCGCGGAAAATGTATGAA
>JAHCKI010000278.1 GCA_026125865.1 Rhodospirillales bacterium | reverse complement strand
GGTCGCCAACCAATATCGTTCTCAGGGCTATCAGGTATTCGTCGAACCCCGCGTCGAGGGGTTGCCGGATTTCTTGCGTGAGTTTCGGCCCGATCTTGTGGCTCGTGGCAAAAAGGAAAACGTTGTCGTTGAAGTCAAGCAGTGGGGTGATCGAGAGTCTGCGCCCAATTTGAGGGCTTTGGCGGACGCCATTCGGAGGCATCCAGGCTGGCGTCTAAGAGTCTTGGTTACCGAACAAGATTCGACGGTGGCGGAAGAACCGTCGAGGCCACTCACGCCAGGGGAAATCCTAAACGAACTGAATTCGGTACGAGCCCTTGAAGAGGAAGGGCACAAGGCCGCGGCTTTCTTGTTGCTCTGGTCTTTGCTGGAGGCTGCGGCACGGACGAGACTTGTGGAACTCGGAGTAGAGCGCCCAACACCACAGCCAGCAACGGCGATGGTAAAAGACTTGGTGGCGCATGGTCTCGTTCCGGAAGTGGAATACCCTAACATTTTGGCATGGATGGCAACGAGGAACACCGCTGCCCACGGATTCCCGACGAGGCCGATTCCCAACGAGGCATTTTCGGGGCTCTTCAATCTCGTGCACGCGCTCGCTACGATTCCAACGGACCAGTAAGACATGGTCCGCGCTCGCTTGACTTGCCGAAGCGGTAAGGCTGGTTCCATCCCGCATTGACCGGAGGTTGGCGGGGGGCTTATAACGGCGGCCATGCACAGGCATCGATCCTTTTTGAAGATTGGCATTCGCCTCATTACAGGCCCGGTCCTTTTGTAGGGGCCGGGACCCGGTACGCGACGTTTGCCCAATCTTTGAAGCAAGGATCTAGACGACCATGTCGACCAGTATGTCCGCCAGTGCGCAAGCCGCATTGCGCCAATCTCTTCCGGTTTCCTGTTTTTCCGTGGTTGCATCGGCCGAACCCGATGTCATGCCGCGCGTTCTCGAAGTGTTTGCCAAGCGAGGGCTCGTTCCCAGTCAGTGGTATAGCAGTGTTTCCGGCCCCCGTGGGCGGGACCTTCATATCGATGTTCAGATCGGGGATCTGGACGTGCCGTCGCGGGAGCGCATCGCCAATAGCTTGCGCCAGATCGTCTATGTGGAATTGGTGCTCACTTCGGAAAAGCGGCTTTCGCAGTCGGCGTAACCAACACCTGCCGCCGTCGGAGGTCATGTAGCGGTGAGCTTCCTCGATCGTATCCGGGTTTGCCAAGTCTTTGATCCGGGTGCCTACCTGCCGTTCTTTGTCGGTGAAGCGGCCGTGGGGCATGTGCGTCCGGCGTTCGCGGAACGGCTGCAACCGTTCCGCGATGTTTTCGAGGTTGCGCCCGATGCCGTTCGGCTCTCTCCCGCCCTCGCCGCGGTCGCGGCGCGGACGCAAGCGGTTCATGGGGTGCTGCGTCACCTCGCCGATGAAGGCGTGATTACGGGGTGGCGCGACGAGCCTTATCCCATCAAGCGCGACCATAGCGCGCCGGACTTGCTCACCATCGAACGGGCGGCGGTGCCGCTTTTCGGTATTCGCGCTTGCGGCGTTCATGTGAATGGGCTGGTGCATGGGCCCGACGGCCTCAGCATGTGGATCGGCCGACGGAGCCTGGATAAGCCGGTGGCGCCCGGCAAGTTCGACCAGATCGTCGCCGGCGGCCAGCCGGCGGGCCTCGGCGTTCGCGAAAACCTCCTGAAAGAGGCGGACGAAGAGGCGTCCATACCGGCGGCGTTGGCGGCGACGGCACAACCGGTCGGCGCAATCACCTATCGCACCGAACGGCCGGAAGGCCTGCGCAATGATGTCCTGTTCGTGTTCGATTTGGAGTTGCCGCCGGCGTTCGAGCCGACGAACCGGGACGGTGAGATCATAGATTTCGCCCTGAGGCCGATCGACGAGGTCGCCGCGCGCGTGCGGGATACCGATGATTTCAAGTTCAACTGTTCCCTGGTCATCATCGACTTTCTCATTCGGTACGGCTACATCGGTCCCGACGATCCCGACTACCTGGATTTGTGCCGGGGATTAAGGTCGGCCTAAATTCGAACCACGTGTTTGGCCCTTCACAAAGAGTGTGTGACTTGTCGCAGGTTCCGTCACTTTCCGGTCCGACCCAGGCGCCCCGTAGCGGCGGCGTACCGAAGCAACTGGTCATCCTGGTGCACGGTGTAGGCGCCGACGGCAATGATCTCATCGGGTTGGCGCCCTTTTATCAAAGGGCCTTGCCCGATGCCGTGTTTGTCGCGCCGAACGCGCCCTATCGGTTCGACATGGCGCCGTTCGGCTATCAGTGGTTCAGCGTTCAGGATTTGCAGCGCGATACCCGGCTGACGGGCGTGCAGGCGGCGGCGCCCATCCTCGACGCCTTCATCGACGAACAATTGATCGAATACGGGCTCGGCGACGATCGGCTGCTCCTCGTCGGGTTCTCACAGGGGACGATGATGGCCTTGCACGTCGGTCTTCGACGGGAAGCGGCACCCGCCGGTATTGTCGCGCACTCAGGGATGCTGGTTGGCGAACACCTGCTGTCGTCGGAAATCCGCACGCGGCCGCCCGTATTGCTGACCCATGGCGCGCTCGACGAGGTGCTGCCCGTTCAAGCCCTGCCCTTGGCCGAGGCTGCGTTGAACGGAGCGGGCGTCCCTGTGGAAAGCCATATCATGCCGGGTCTCGGCCACGGCATCGACGAGGCCACCATCGCCTTGGACCTCGCCTTCATGACACGGATCTTTCCCCCCGCGGGTGACGGCCTGACGGCTATTCACCGATGAGGTGAAGGACGAGGCGGCGGGCGTGCGGACTGGCGCGATGCTCGAACAGGTAGACGCCCTGCCAAGTGCCGAGGGCAAGGCGCGCGCCGGAGACGGGTATGGTCAGTTGCACGTCGGTGAGCGCGCTGCGGATATGGGCCGGCATGTCGTCGATGCCTTCCATTGTGTGGCGGTAGAGCGACGCGTCTTCGCGCACCAGCCGCTTGAAAAAGGTCGCGAGGTCCAGTTGCACATCGGGATCGGCGTTTTCCTGGATGGTCAGGGACGCGCTGGTGTGCTGGCAGAATATGGTCAACAGGCCGGTGGTTACCGCCTGACCGGCAAGCCACGTGGCGATCTCTCGCGTTACGTCGATGAGCCCTTGACCGCGGGTGCGCACCGTCAGCGTGTCTTGAACCTGCTTCATGGCTCTCCCTGACGACTTAGGCTCTGTTCCTGTTCCTATCTGCGGTGGGCGGCCATCATGTCCACAAAGCGGTTGAACAGGTGGTGACTATCCTGCGGCCCCGGCGAGGCCTCTGGATGGTACTGCACCGAAAACACCGGCTGCCCGTCAAGGCGCAAGCCTTCATTGGTGTTGTCGAACAACGATACGTGCGTCTCGGTTACATGCGACGGAAGACTTTCGCGGTCGACGGCGAAGCCGTGGTTCTGGCTCGAAATTTCGACCCTTCCCGTCTCCAAATCCTTGACGGGATGGTTGGCGCCGCGATGACCCAGGTGCATCTTGAATGTGCGCGCGCCAAGGGCCAGGGCCAACATTTGGTGACCGAGGCATATGCCGAATATGGGTATGCCGTGCTCGATCAAACCGCGGATCATCGGCACGGCATAGGTCCCGGTCGCCGCCGGATCTCCGGGGCCGTTGGAGAGGAACACGCCATCGGGCCGATGCGCGAGAATATCGTCCGCCGTGGCGTTCCCCGGAACGACGGTCACCCGGCAACCGGCATCCGCCAGACATCGCAATATGTTGTGTTTTGCACCGAAATCGACCGCAACAACATGGTGGCGCGGTTCGTTCTGGCGACCGTAGCCGGCGTCGAACGTCCAGCACGCCTGATCCCAGGTATAGGTCTGGCGGCACATCACCTCCTTGGCCAGGTCCATGCCTTCCAGTCCGGGCCAGTGGTCCGCC
>JAHCKI010000277.1 GCA_026125865.1 Rhodospirillales bacterium | reverse complement strand
CTCATGAAGAAATCAAGAAGAATTCCCTCATATCGCTAAAATAACATGACCAACACTTCCGATATTCTAAGGAGTATATTTGCCCATTATCCCATGTTACAGAATAAATACCTGGGATATTTCGTTTTTTGTGATTGTCGGATTATGGTATGTCATTAAAGCTATTCCGCAATGGCATGTCAAACCAAAATCGAATTTGCTCACGGAAGATTGGTTTCTGTATCGCTGTACTGGGATTATATTGATCAACCGACAGATTGCCGACGGCAAAACCGTCACGAAATGCTCACGGAGACCATTTTTGGACTCTAAATTTCGAGTGATTGCGTGAGGAAGCAGGGCCGGTGCTTTGTGCCGACGCTCTTTACCGGCGTTCTGAGAACCTGTTCGCAAGGCTAAGCCGCCTGCGACGGTCGCCGCGCGAGCCTTGCAGACAGGGACCGAGATCCGGCGTGGAGATCCGGGGCGTGAGATCCATGGACGCCTTACGAGATCCAAGGACGCTTTACGAGATCCGTACGAAATCCGATCCAAATCCTGGGACGCAAATCTGGGGACGCCTTACGGCAAATCTGGGGACGCCTTACGGGGCAAATCTGGGGACGCCTTACGGAATAGCCGCTGTGATGTGGTTGCGGCGCTGTTCCCCTGGCAAATCTGGGGACGCCTTACGGAATAGCCGCTGTGGTGTGGTTGCGGCGCTGTTCCCCTCGGCGGTTTTCGGATCAGGCCCGATCGGGCGCGAGTGTTGGGCAAGGATCGGGCGATGATATCAGTTGAGAACGGGGGCTGAGAACGGGGTTGACAGGGCCGGCGGTGACCCCTATGTTCACATTTTGTTTCTTGGCTGCCGAACGGAAAAAAGGGGAATCGCGGGGGTCGGTTTTTGTCTCGTATCGCGTTCATTCATGGGAGGAATTTTGGTGCTTTTAGTAGAACATAACAAATTCAATATTTTAAAGGTGTTTTTGCATACATTTGCATACATTTGCATACGTCTTGAACGCGGAAAATGACACAAAGCGAGCAAAAACAAGTAATTATTCCTAATTTGCGTGTGTAAAACTGCGTTAAAGGTGATCAAAATCGTCAAAACTGTGTAAAAAATTATCAACTTATGGTAGATTAACACATGGATTAATGACCCGAATAATCCATATTCCGACGCGGTGAACGGAGGCCGGCGCCGCCGCCATTGGAGGGTGCGATCAGGCTCGGTCGGCCTGATCGGTCGACCATGAACGACGCGGTTATTGCGGCTGGATGGGTTTGATGGCGCTCCGACGGCAATACGCTCCCCTGAAAACCACCGTCAGGGACGGAGAACCACACCGGATTCGCCAACGCAAATCGCAGTAAAACAAGCCCGGATAGCCTCGTTTCTTGCCAATCCAAAACCACACCAAAGCCGAAAAAAATTTACAAATCAAATGCTTGAGAATACTTCACGGGCGACTGATTACGTGAGAAAGCACGGCCGGTGTTCGATGCCGTCGGTCGTCGCCGGTGTTCCGAGACGACAGGTTGTTGAAAACTCACCCCTCGCACAGATCGACAAGGGCGCGGAGGCGGCGGGCGGTTTCGAAATCAATGCGGCCGGTGACCCGCATCGGCCGGTAATGGCGCTGGAAGGCCTTGAGCGCCAACGCCCAGTCACGAACGTCGTAGCCAACGCGGGCCAGCATGTCTTGGATCACCGCCGGGTCCATGATGCACACATCCGACTCACCGGGCCATAGACCGATCCCGGCGGCGGCCAGCCGTGACCAGTCGAACAGTTCACCCGGATCCATCTTGCGCGTCGGCGCCACGTCCGAGTGACCGACCACATTGCGCGCCGGAATCGGGTGACGCCGGACGATGGCACCCGCGAGGCCGATCACCGCCCGCATCTGCGCCTCCGGGAACGGCCGATAACCGAACTCGTGGCCGGGATTGACCAGTTCGATGCCGATCGAACGATCATTGATGGCCGTGTGCCCGCGCCACCAAGACACCCCCGCGTGCCACGCCCGTTGGTGTTCGTCGACCAGTTGTGCAATGTCACCATCCTCGTCGACCACATAGTGCGCGCTGACCTTGGCATTCGGGTCCATGAGACGCTCTTGCGCCGCGGCCGACGTCTCCATGCCGGTGTAATGGAGCACCAGCATATCGATCATCCCATGGGATGGCCGGTCATCGGCGTTGGGTGAAGGAGTGAACTTTATCATGGTTGTGGTGCTGTTCGCGGTCGCGCCGATTTCAGAAACTGAATCATGGCGACCCCGGTGATGGTAATGGCACCGCCGAGGACGATGCGCAGTGTCAGTGGTTCGCCAAGCAAGGCCGCCGCCAGCAGCACCGCCAATACCGGCGATAGCAGCATCAACGGCACGACCTTGTTCATTTCGTATTTGCGGATCAGATAGTACCAGAGGCCATAGGCGGTGATGGAGGCGCCAATGGCCATGAACGCAACGGAACCCCAGGCGCGCCAATCAGCGACGGTGACGGCGGCAACTTGCCCCTCTTCCAGAAGCATGGAAGCTAGAAACAGCTGAGGCGCCGCGAATATGGCCAGCCAGCCATTGAGCAGGAATACGTCAATCGGCCCGATACGCTTGATGATGACATTGGCGAGCGCCCATGCGAACGCCCCGGCCACCACCATCAAGAAGTGCGGGACACTGGGCTTCGTGGTTGGCTCGCCAGCCAGAATGTAGACACCGACGAAGGCGACGACCAGCCCGACAAGCTGCAGCGCACCCATGCGTTCGCGATAGAAGACCCAGGCGAGGATCGCGCTAAACGGCACGGTCAGTTGAATGGCGATGGCGGCTGGCCCGGCGTCCACACCTTGCAGGCCACTGAACATGAGGCCGAAATGAAATCCGCCCAGCACGATCGATACGGCGATCACCAACCGCCATCTCGGCCCCGGCCAGCGCAAGAACGGCAACAGAAGAAAGGCGACCAAGGTGAATCTCAGCCCCAAGAGCATCAGGGCGGGAATTTGGGTCACCCCGATCTTTGCGGCAACGAAATTGAAAGCCCAAATGAGGATGACCACGAAGGCGGCGGCGATATCGAGCGGAGTCATCGAACCCGCCGCGAACGGCGAGCGCCAATGGAGACGAACGCCGGCATCTAGCGAAGGCTCCGCTGCTTTTCGATCTTGTCGTAGGATGAATTGATGATCGCCATGCGCTCGTTGGCGAGATCGATGAATTCCTGCGGCAAGCCCTGCGCGACCAGCTTGTCCGGATGGTTTTCATGGATCAGCTTGCGGTATGCACGTTTGATTTCATCGTTGCTGGCTTGGCGGCTGACGCCGAGAACTTCGAACGGGTCCGCTTCCGAAGGCCCCATGAACATGGCCCGAACGCGTTCGAACGCATTGGCGTCCAGACCGAAGATATCCGCAACGCGGCGTAAATAGGACAGCTCGGCCGGATGAATTTCGCCGTCGGCCTTGGCGATATGAAACAGGCCGGAAAGCAACTCCTCGAGAATTGGGGGCTCATTGCGAAACATCCATGCCACCTGTCGGGCATAGGGTTCGAAACCGCTGGCGTCCTTCTTCGCCATGTCGAAGATCCGCCCCACGTTCTTCATTTCATGGGGCGGAACGCGGAACACTTCCTTGAAAGCGTCGACCTCCTCCCGCGTTACGGTTCCGTCGGCTTTGGCCATCTTGGCACCAAGAACGATGACGGCCACCGTGAACGCCACCTGCCTGGTGCCGGACGACGACGCCTCCTCATCCGTCGGCGCGCTGAGAGCCGCCGCCGAATCGCCGCGAATCTTGTCGACGGCGTGACCGGCGACAGCGCCGATCAATGCACCCAACGGTCCGCCGAGCGCGAAGCCGGCCACACCCCCGATAACCTTGCCCCAGATACTCATGGACTCGTGATCACTGCCAAA
>JAHCKI010000276.1 GCA_026125865.1 Rhodospirillales bacterium | reverse complement strand
GCGCCCTCGCCGAGGGCGTCGTTCGCGAACGCTCAGGGGTCGGATTGACCGAAGAGGAAAAGGCACAACGTGCTCGTGCGTTGCAGGATGCCATGCGGCATGAGGATTCACCGCCGGTTCTCGCGCCGGAGGCAGACGAACTCGAGACGGCGTCGGTCACAGAGGAACAGACCGCCGTGGAGGAGCAGGGCATCGTCGAGGCGGCACCCACCGATGAAACGATCGTCGCCGAACCGAGCGCCGAAGAGCCCGTAGTGGAGGGAACCGCCGCCGAAGCTCCGGCGCCGGACGTTGCGGCCGAGGCACCGGAATCAGTACAGGAAGGCGCACAGGAAACAGCCGTTCATGCTGTGCAGGCCGAGCCCGTTGCTGCCGAACAACAGGCCGTTGAGGCCCCTCGGGAAGACGCGGTCGCTCCTTCGGAAGGCAAGGCGCCCGAGGCAAAGGAAACCGCCGGCAAGAAGGCCAAGCCAAAGGCCGCGGAAGAAGAACAGGCGCAGGAAAAGGAAGACGACGAGCCGCGCGGGCGCACCAAACGACCGGTTCGCGCCGAGGTCCGCAAGCCGCTGACGGCGCCTCGCCGAGGCGAACCGCGACGCCGCACCGGCAAGTTGACGGTAACCGACGCGCTGGACGATCAAGACAGGGGCGAACGCGGACGGAGCCTCGCGTCGGTACGGCGCGCGCGTGAGAAGGAGCGCCTGAAACAGCGTCTGGCTGGGATCGGCGACAGCGGCAAGGTGATCCGGGAGGTCGTGATCCCCGAGGTCATCACCGTTCAGGAACTATCCAACCGCATGGCCGAGCGTAGCACCGATGTCATCAAGTCCTTGATGAACATGGGTGTCATGGCGAACATCAATCAAACCATTGATGCCGACACAGCCGAGCTTCTCGCCGCCGAATTCGGTCACAAGGCCAAGCGTGTCAGCGAATCGGACGTTGAGATCGGTCTCAAGGGCGACGAAGACGCGGATGAAGCCCTGCAGCCACGTCCGCCGGTTGTCACGGTCATGGGCCATGTCGACCACGGCAAGACGTCGATTCTCGACGTTCTCCGCAAGACCGACGTGGTGGCGCACGAAGCCGGTGGGATCACGCAACACATCGGCGCCTACCAGATCACCGTCGCGGGCGGCGCGAAGATCACCTTCATCGACACACCGGGCCATGCCGCTTTCACGCAGATGCGGGCCCGTGGCGCGAACGTGACCGATATCGTCGTCCTCGTTGTCGCCGCCGATGACGGCGTCATGCCGCAGACCATCGAAGCCATCAGTCATGCCAAGGCAGCCGGCGTCCCGATGATCGTGGCCATCAACAAGATGGATCGTCCCGACGCCAACGCTCAGCGAATTCGCACCGAATTGCTGCAGTACGACGTGCAGGTCGAGGAAATGGGCGGCGAAACCCTGTCCATCGAGGTATCGGCGAAGACCGGCCTGAATGTGGATACGCTGGTGGACAGCATCCTGTTGCAGTCGGAGATTCTCGACCTCAAGGCCAACCCCCACCGTTCGGCCGAGGGCGTGGTCGTCGAGGCCAAGATGGAGCGTGGTCGTGGTTCCGTGGCGACGGTTCTGGTCCAGCGCGGCACCCTCAGGGTCGGAGACATCTTCGTCGCCGGCGCCGAATGGGGCCGGGTACGGGGCATGTTTGACGCCATGGGCGAGGCTCTCACCGAGGCGGGACCGGGCGTACCGGCGGAGATTCTCGGGCTGAACGGCACACCGGCCGCCGGCGATGAAGTCGCCGTCGTCGACAGCGAAGCGCGCGCCCGCGAAGTGACCGATTTCCGCAGCCGCAAGGAGCGGGAAGCCAAGGTGACCGCCACCGGCCGCACCAACTTGGAACAAATGTTCGATCGTATCCGCGAGGGCGAGGAGAAAATACTGCCGGTGGTGCTCAAAGCGGACGTTCACGGGTCCTCGGAAGCGATCATCGGCGCCCTCGACAATCTCGGTACGGAAGAAGTCAAGGTTCAGGTGCTGCACGCCGGTGTGGGCGGCATCAACGAATCGGACATCACGCTGGCCAGCGCATCGAAGGCTTTGATCGTCGGCTTCAATGTTCGCGCCAACCCGCAAGCCCGCGAATTGGCCAAACGCGACAATGTGGATGTCCGGTACTATTCGGTCATCTACAACCTCGTCGACGATCTTAAGAAGATGTTGTCCGGCCTTCTGGCGCCGCAAATCCGGGAAAACATCATCGGCTACGCCCAAATCCGAGAGGTGTTCAACATCACCAAGGTTGGCAAGGTCGCCGGCTGCATGGTGACGGAGGGCAACATCCGTCGCGGAACACGCGTGCGCCTGCTCCGGGACAACGTCGTCATTCACGAAGGCGACCTGTCACAACTCAAGCGCTTCAAGGACGATGTTCGCGAGGTGCGCGAAGGCTACGATTGCGGCATTGCGTTGGCGAGCTACCAGGATATTCAGACCGGTGACGTCCTCGAGTGCTTCGAACTTCAGAAAGTCGAGCGCGAACTCTGAGCGCTGTGTTTATGCGCTCTTTGGAGTGGCCGAGCACGTTATGAGCAGAAGGGACAGCAGGCCCATAGGCCAAAGGCAGCTTCGAGTCGGCGAAGAACTGCGGCACGTATTGGCGGCGATCTTCGAGAAACGCGAGATTCGAGATCCCGGTCTCTCCGGCACACCGATAACCGTATCGGAGGTCCGCGTTACGCCGGATTTGCGGCGTGCCGTCGTCTTCGTTGCCCCGCTGGGCGGCGGCGACAACACCGCCATGCTGGCGGCATTATCGCGGGCGCGGCCCTTCCTAAGGCATCGGATTGCCGAGCACGTGCACCTGAAATTTGTTCCCGACCTGGTTTTCCGGCACGATGATTCCTTCGAGTACGCGGCGCACATCGAAGATCTGCTGCGGAATCTCGACGAATCGGACGCCAATTCCCCGGCCGAACGGCCTGACGAAACCGATTAGGATGGCCCGCAAGCGCCAAGGTCGGCCCGTCCATGGTTGGGTCGTCGTTGACAAGCCCTTGGGAGTGACCTCCGTCAACGTCGTTGCCGCCGTTCGTCGGGGGTGCGACGCCGCCAAGGCGGGGCACAGCGGCACCTTGGACCCATTGGCGACGGGCGTTCTGCCGATCGCCTTGGGCGAAGCCACCAAGACCATTTCCTTCGTCATGGACTGCAAAAAGTCCTATCGCTTCACGGTACGCTGGGGTGAACGGCGTGACACCGACGATGCCGAGGGCAGGGTCATCGAGGAAAGCGGCGTCCGCCCGGATACGGATGCGATCCGCGCCGTATCGGCGCGATTCGTGGGTGAGATCGATCAGGTGCCCCCCCAATACTCGGCGGTCAAGGTCGAGGGAAAACGCGCCTACGAACTTGCGCGCGCCCGGCTCGACGTGGATTTGAAGGCGAGACCCGCATACGTCGAGCGGTTCGACCTGGTTGCGTGTCCCGACATCGATCACGCGGTGTTCGATGTGGTGTGCGGCAAAGGCACATACATGCGCGCTTTGGCGCGCGACATTGCCATCGCGCTTGGAACTTGCGGATATGTATCCGCCTTGCGTCGGACGAGTGTCGGCTCGTTTAAGGAAGCTGACGCGATTCCCCTGGAAAAAGTGGAATCACTTGGGCATAGTGGCGCGCTTCTGGACCACGTGCTTCCCATCGAGGCGGTGCTGGCCGACATCCCGGCGCTAGCCCTAACGGAAGCGGAAGCCAGAAAAATGCAGCACGGGCAACCAGTCCCAGTTCTGCCGGTCGCAAGACGGATGCCTGAAAAACTTGTTCTCAGGGATGCGGTCGTTTGTGCCATGGCCGAAGGAAAGCCTGTTGCCTTGGCCCGAGTTCGGGGTGGTGAGATCCGCCCCGTTCGGGTTTTGAACCTTTGAACAACGGAGCACGAGATGTCGATTACGGCAGAACGAAAGCAGGAACTGATACAGGAATTTTGTCCGGCGCCCGGGGATACCGGTTCGCC
>JAHCKI010000275.1 GCA_026125865.1 Rhodospirillales bacterium | reverse complement strand
GATCATCGGCAGTCTTTCGCGGGTGTGGGCGCAGTCCAGTTCCTTCGCGAGGTCCGACGTTCCCATGACCAGGCAAGCCATTCGTGGAGATGCCATGGCGATCGACTCCGCGTGAATGATGCTTCGCGGCGTTTCCATCATCGCCCAAATCGCCATGTCAGCGGACGCGCCGTTGGCATTCATGATGGTTTCCATTTGCCGGATGGCGTCGGCGCTTTCCACCTTTGGCAGCAAAAGCGCATGAGCGTTGGTTCGCGAGGCGGCGGCGATGTCCTCATACCCCCAAGGAGTCGCTAGACCATTGACCCGAATGACCACTTCACGCATGCCGTAACCACCATCCTTGACGGCTTGGCAAACTTGCAGGCGGGCGGTGTCCTTGGCGTCGGGCGCCACCGCGTCCTCCAAATCGAGAATCAGGCCGTCGGCAGGAAGGGTCTTGGCTTTTTCGAGCGCGCGGGCATTGGATCCCGGCATATACAGCACGCTTCGGCGCGGGCGGGCGGACGTGGCCATTTTGACTCTACTCCCTCTTTGGTTTCACATTCAGCTATTGAATACGGATTTCGCAACTGCAAAAAATTACTCTCGGAAGGGCCTCCAAGGCAAGGTGACCGTCACACGGATGGCTCAGAATTGGACGTGGAGGCGGGTTTTCTATCCTTGCGGCAGAAAGGTTCCGGGCGCGCCGCTTTCGCTGACGAACATCCCTCGGATCGAGTCACGCGGCAACGGGCCGGCTTGAATGCCGTTGGCCGGACGTGTATAGCCTGAAACTAGAGGAAACCTTTGCGTTCAGGTCGAGTCATGCGACCGCATGGGTTTGCTCTAGAAAACAACGATATGGAGCACGACCGTGCGATTGGGCTGATCGAGCCTTCTCGCGCCGTACTCCAGGTAGCAGCGGTGAATCATTGAAATACGTAAGCACACGCGGCAAAGCTTCCGAGCTTGCCTTCGACGATGTCGTCCTTGCCGGGCTCGCACGCGACGGTGGACTGTTCGTCCCACGAACTTGGCCGACGCTGTCGGAGAATGCGCTGCGCGCCATGGCCGACGATGACTATGCGACGTTGGCGGCGCGTGTCATGGCACCTTTCGCCGCTCCGGCGATGAGCGAGGCAGCGCTGCATGAAATCACCGCTGACGCTTACCGGACTTTCGACCATCCCGACATCGCGCCGCTGAAACCAATAGGCGACAATATCTTCCTTCTCGAACTGTTCCATGGACCGACCTTGGCGTTCAAGGACTATGCCCTGCAGGTTCTGGGACGCTTGTTCGAGCGCATCCTTGCCGAAAGAAACCAGCGGATCACCATTCTCGGCGCCACATCCGGTGATACGGGATCCGCCGCCATCGAAGCGTGCCGCGACCGGGACCGGATCGAGATATTCATCCTGCATCCCAAGGGGCGGGTATCGGACGTGCAACGCCGGCAAATGACCACGGTGCAAACCGCCAACGTCCACAACGTCGCCGTGGAGGGCACATTCGATGACTGTCAGGGCTTGGTGAAGGCGTTGTTCGGCGACAACACATTCCGTGATCGGGTCGGGCTGGCGGCGATCAATTCCATCAATTGGGCGCGCATCGTCGCTCAAGTCGTCTACTACGTGCGCGCGGCTTTGGCTCTCGGCGCCCCGGATCGGGAGGTCACGTTCGCCGTTCCAACCGGCAATTTCGGCAATGTTTTCTCCGGTTACGTGGCACACAACATCGGTGTTCCGATCCGCCGCCTGGTGATCGGTTCCAACCGCAATGACATCCTGACCCGTTTTTTCATTTCGGGCGCCATGGAAGTCGGAACGGTGTTTCCCACATTGAGCCCCAGCATGGACATACAGGTTTCAAGCAACTTCGAGCGATTGCTTTTCGATCTCTACGATCGCGACGGCGCGGCCGTACGGTCGCGCATGGACGCATTTCGCGACACCGGTTCTTTCGAGGTCGAGGCCGATCGTCTCGATCGGGCCCGGGACCTGTTTACAGCCACACGCTTCGACGACGACGAAACCAAGGACACGATCCGCCGCGTATACGAGACCTGTGGCGAGGTGCTGGACCCTCATTCCGCCATCGGAGTCGCCGCCGCCCACCGGTGCCGGGGTAACGAGTCGGTGCCGATGGTGGCGTTGGCCACCGCTCATCCGGCCAAATTCCCCGACGCCGTGGAGGCCGCCATTGGCGTGCGGCCGGTGTTGCCGCCGGCTTTGCGCGATCTGATGGATCGGGAGGAACGCTATACGGTCCTTCCCGCCGATGTCGACTCGCTACGCGATCACATGTCGCGCACACTCACAGCACGGGAGACCATCGTATGAGCGCCGTTCGCGTCACAACCCTCGCCAACGGCCTTCGCGTGGCCAGCAACCGGATGCCGACGGTCGAGACCGTGTCCCTGGGCGTTTGGATCGAGGCCGGTGGACGTGATGAGGATGCGGCGAACTGCGGCGTCTCTCACCTGCTCGAACATATGGTCTTCAAGGGAACCGAACGGCGGGACGCGCGGGCGATCGCCGAGGAAATCGAATCGGTGGGCGGGCACCTGAACGCCCACACCTCACGGGAATACACGGCCTACTACGCAAAAGTCCTCAAGGAAGACATCGCGCTTGCCGTCGATATCGTCGCCGACATCGTTCAGAACGCGGTCATCGATCCCGAGGAACTGGATCGCGAACGCACCGTCGTCGTCCAGGAGATCATGCAGACGCTCGATACCCCCGATGACATCGTGTTCGATCGTTTTCAGGAAACGGCGTTTCCCGACCAGCCCATCGGCCGCTCGATTCTGGGGCCGCCGGACCTGATCCGCGGTTTGCCGCGCGACGCCCTCGTCGGCTACATGCAGGACCACTATCGGGCCGCGCGCATGGTTCTGGCGGCTTCCGGCAATCTCGAACACGACACGCTGGTGGCGTTGGCCGAACGCGCCTTTGCCGATCTGCCCACCGGTGACATGCCGAAGCGGGAGCCGGCTCGCTATACGGGTGGCGATTGGCGCGACGACCGCGACCTCGAGCAGGTGCATATCATTCTCGGCCTCGAAGGCATGGCCTACCATGATCTTGATTTCTATGCGCAATCGGTCCTGTCGACATTTCTCGGCGGCGGCATGTCGTCACGCCTGTTTCAAGAAATCCGGGAAAAACGAGGCTTGGTTTACAGCATCTACACCTTCCCGACGTCCTTCGCCGACGCCGGGATTTTCGGAATTTACGCGGGAACGGGCGCGACCGAGGTCGCGGAGCTCATACCGCTGGTCTGCGAGGAAATGCACAAGGTTTCTTCCCAAGTGGGCGAAGAGGAAGTGGCGCGGGCGCGCACGCAGCTCAAGGCCAGCATCCTGATGTCCCTGGAAAGCACATCGGCCCGCTGCGAACAGTTGGCGCGTCAACTCATCGTCTTTGGGCGTCCGCTAACCGTCAGCGAGATCGTGTCGAAAATCGAGAGTATCGACGTGGACGCCGTCCAGCGGGTGGCGTCCAAGTTGCTCGCCAGCACGCCCACGGTAACCGCCATCGGCCCCATTTCACACATGGAAGACTACAACTCGGTCGCCGCCCGCCTCGCTCTTTAACACCGGCGAGCGGGTACAAATCTAAGCGTGTCCAGCGGAATCACTCAGCAGTAGCGGATTGATGCCGAGCTTGGCCATGGCCCTCCCCCACTTGACATCCAAATCGGGAGCGAACAACAACTCGTCGTCGGCTTCGACGGTGAGCCAGCCGTTGGCCTTGATCTCCGAGTCCAACTGACCCGGCGCCCATCCGGCATAGCCGAGGGCAAGGAAGCATTGCCGTGGGCCGGAACCCTCTGCGATGCTTTTGAGAATGTCCAAGGTCGCCGTCAGCGCGACACCGTCGGTCACCATCAGGGTTCCTTCGCGGACATAGTCCGACGAATGGAGGACGAATCCACGGCGGGTTTCGACCGGTCCGCCAAAGTGAATGTCGAGGTTCGTTTCCG
>JAHCKI010000274.1 GCA_026125865.1 Rhodospirillales bacterium | reverse complement strand
TTGACCAGCGCATGGGTCAGGCGCTCGTTGACGCCCTTTTCGCGCCATGACAGATCGGCCGCTTTCGCTTTGGTGGCACTGCGGAACTGATCAGCGATCTCCAGAAGGCGTTCGGTGGCGTCAGGGCAACGGTTGAGGATCACGTCCTCGACCCGGTCACGAAGGTTCCTCGGTATCTCGTCATAAACGGCGATCTGTCCGGCGTTTACGATGGCCATGTCCAAACCGGCGGCGATGGCATGGAAGAGAAACACCGAGTGCATCGCCTCGCGGACGGAATCATTGCCGCGGAATGAAAACGATACGTTGGAAAGTCCGCCGGAGACGTGACAGTGGGGCAAATTCTCCTTGATCAGCCTCGTCGCCTCGAAGAATGCAACGGCGTAATCATTGTGTTCCTCGATCCCGGTGGCGACCGCAAAGATGTTGGGATCGAAAATGATGTCCTCGGGCGGAAATCCGACGATGTCGATGAGGATGCGGTATGAGCGCTTGCAGATCTCGAACTTGCGGCCGATCGTGTCCGCTTGGCCGGTCTCATCGAATGCCATGACGACGACGGCCGCACCGTAACGCCGGACGCGACGGGCGACTTCGACGAAGGCCGCCTCCCCTTCCTTCAGGCTGATGGAATTGACGATGCCCTTGCCCTGCAGGCATTTGAGTCCGGCTTCGATAACCGTCCACTTGGAGGAATCGATCATCACCGGTACGCGGCTGATGTCCGGCTCGGCGGCGATCAGATTGAGGAACCGTGTCATCGCGGCCTCGGAATCGAGCATGCCCTCGTCCATGTTGACGTCGATGATGTTGGCGCCGTTCTCCACCTGCTGCCGAGCGACATCGACCGCCGCCGCGAAATCCCCGGCGAGAATCAGCTTCCTGAATTTGGCGGAACCGGTGACGTTGGTCCGCTCGCCGATGTTGACGAATACGCGATTCACGACGCGAGCTCGAACGGTTCGAGGCCAGAGAGGCGAAGGCTCGGCCGACGTTTCGGTGCCACACGCGGCGGAATGCCGGTGATCCGTTGCGCGATCGCGTGAATATGGTCCGGCGTGGTGCCGCAGCAACCACCGATGATGTTGAGAAGGCCACTCTCGGCCCATTCGCCGAGCTGCATCGCCATCTCCTCCGGCGTTTCATCGTATTCGCCGAATTCGTTGGGCAAGCCGGCATTGGGGTAAGCCGAGACGAGGGTATCGGCGCAACGGGCCAGGTCGGCCACGTACGGTCTCAGTTGGCGTGCTCCGAGAGCGCAGTTGAGACCGATCGCGAACGGACGGGCATGGGAAACGGAATTCCAGAACGCTTCCGCCGTTTGTCCCGAAAGGTTGCGGCCGGACAAGTCGGTGATCGTCCCCGATACCATGGTCGGCAGCCACGTGCCCCGTTCCTCAAAGACTTCATCGATCGCGAACAGTGCGGCTTTCGCGTTCAGTGTATCGAACACGGTTTCCACGATCAGCAAATCCACTCCGCCATCGATAAGAGCTTCTGCAGCCTCGCGATAGGCAACTCGGAGTTCATCGAACGTGATGTTGCGAAAGCCAGGGTCGCTCACATCCGGTGATAGGGAGGCGGTTCGATTTGTTGGGCCGACGGAGCCGGCGACGAATCGTGGTTTGTCCGGCTGGCGCGCGTTCACTTCATCGGCGGCTTCCCTTGCGATACGCGCCCCGGCGGCATTGATCTCGGCGGCCAGGCTTTCCATGCCGTAGTCGGCTAAGGAAATGCTGTTGGCATTGAAGGTATTGGTTTCCGTGATATCGGCTCCGGCCTCGAAATAGGCGCGGTGGATGTCCCTTATCAGGTCTGGTTGCGAAAGATTGAGAAGATCGTTGTTGCCCTTCACGTCTTGCGGCCAATCGGCAAAACGGTCACCGCGATATGCGGACTCGTCGAGCGCGTGCTTCTGAATCATGGTGCCCATGGCACCGTCAAGAATCAAAATGCGCTGGCTCGCGGCACGCGACAACGCCGTTCCGCTGGGCCCTTCTCGATGCACCGTCATTCTCCTGCCTCCTTGGACAAGGACATCCCCAGCGCGTCGCTCCCTCCCGCGCGTACGCCGAGGATGTGGCAAATGGCACGCACGAGATCGGCCCGGTTCAGGGTGTAAAAGTGAAACTCCGTGACGCCGCCCGTATGCAAGGCGCGACACTGCTCGGCTGCCACGGACGCCGCCACCAGCTTGCGCAATTCCGGATCATTGTCGAGACCGGCAAACAAATCCGCCATCCAGGTGGGAACGGTAGCCCCGCACGTCTTGGCGAATTCCATGACGCGCGCGAAATTCGTGACGGGCAGGATTCCCGGGACAATGGGAACCGTGATACCAGCCGCTCGTGCCCGGTCACGAAACCGAAAGAATACATCAACATCGAAAAAGAATTGACTGATGGCCCGACACGCTCCGGCATCGATCTTACGTTTCAAATTGTCGAGATCGGCTTCGGGACTTGCGGCCTCCGGGTGGACTTCCGGATAAGCGGCGACACTGATCTCGAAATCGGCAACGCGCTTGAGGCCGGCGACGAGGTCGGCGGCGTAGGCATGACCGCCGGGGACCGGCGAATAGTGATCGGCTCCTTCAGGGGGGTCGCCCCGAAGTGCGACGATATGGCGAACGCCGGCATCCCAGTACCTGTTCGCAATGGTCTCGACTTCTTCGCGAGTAGCACCAACGCATGTCAAATGAGCGGCCGGCCGCAGGGTCGTCTCTCTGAGCATGCGGGTGACCGTCGCGTGCGTGCGCTCGCGTGTCGTGCCGCCAGCGCCGTAGGTAACGGATACGTACGCCGGGTTCAGCGGCGCCAAGCGTTCGATACAAGCCCAGAGGGATTGCTCCATCTTTTCCGAACGCGGCGGAAAGAACTCGAATGAAACCTGGACATCTCGGGGCAAGGGAGAAGCCACCGGCAAGAGCCGGGAGCGCTGCTCCGATCCAAGTGCCATGAAAGGCTTCTTCTCTGCCATTCCCATCTCAATCAAGATTTATGGTGAAGAAAGGGGCGCGGGGTGATAGGCGGATCAATGCGTTGCCTCATACTAGAGCACGGTGATGGCGGCGACAATCCAATCAAATTTCTTGGAGACTTACCACTCGATCACCGCGAACTTTCGATCCCCCCGTCCCATGATCAATAAATCTGGATATTCATGCTTCGTTGCAACATCGCTACGACAGAGGTATTGGTGTAACATCGCTTCCGCTGGATCCTCCGAAAAGAGCGAGGCACCAAGTCGGCGATAGACCATTCTGGCTATTCATGCGTTTTCCAGAGAAATCAAGCACCGTGATTAACGCATTGACAACCCCAGTTGGATCACATTCATGAGACCACGTTGGCTCCTTGGTAAAACTGGTGTCGTCGGCGGCTGGCCGGATGGCGAACCGAACATGGAGCCTCAGAGGACGAGAAGTCCGATAACTTCGCGACCAGAAGGGTTTGCTGCGCAATGACTAATGTTCAGGCTACCGCGGACGTCGGATTGGACACGCGCGGTTGGATCTCTCGGCTGCGTTTTTCCGTTTGTCTCGCAGTAATGGCCTATTTGATGGTGGGCTGCGCCACGAGTCCGGATCCGCAAACCGATCCAGAGGCCTACGCCGAGTACCAGGAAATCAACGATCCCATCGAGCCGTTCAATCGCGCGGTATTCGAGTTCAATCGTGGCATGGATGTCATGATCCTGACGCCGATGGCGATCTTCTACAAGGACATCCTGCCGCCACCGATTCAGCGCGGAATTCGCAATGCCTTGAGAAACCTGCGCGCGCCCCAAACCTTCCTGAATGACCTGCTGCAAGCCCAGCCTGAACGCGCGGCGACCACGTTCGTTCGTTTTGTCCTGAACTCTACCCTTGGTATCGGTGGGCTCAACGAAGTCGCTTCCGACTTCGGTTGGGAGCACCACGAAGAAGATTTCGGCCAAACCCTAGCGGTTTGGGGTGTCGGCGACGGTCCCTACCTGATGGT
>JAHCKI010000273.1 GCA_026125865.1 Rhodospirillales bacterium | reverse complement strand
AGGTTGGTGTTTCCCTGTCGACAATGTCGATCTCCTGTCCGTCCTCCATGCCGAGGGTTTTGATTGAATCGACAACGCCGGAAGGTTGGAATCGCACCTCCACCACTTGGCGTTCGACCACATCCGGCGCGAAGAAGGCCGTCGTTTCGGTGCGATTGCCGATGTAGTACCAAGTCTCGCCATCGAACAGGGCGATGGTCGAGGGCGAACCCAAGATCTGCGCGACGTCGCCACGGGTATGGACGCCGGGTGTGATCTCGGAAAGGCGATTGGAATCCGGTGTGTTGCCGTGAGTGTCGACCCGGGGCGAACAAGCCGTGATGCTGCCAAGCGCCAGCGCCAAGGCGGTCAAACCGCCTAAGGCAGCGGCCCGGCATTGACGCCCGCGTGGACAGTCGCTCCCGTCGTTGTTGTTGGCGCCGTGATTATTGATTCGTTTGCCTATGGCCATCGTCCCGACTCGAACAACCGACAATAACATGTTTCGACGAAAGATTGTATCGATTGGTGACATTGGACGGAGGCTTTGTCAATCTTATGAGAGCGCGGCGCGCGGGCTTATGAGAGCGCGGCGCGTGGGCTCATGAGCGGCGTGCGCGCGGGACTTGTGAGGGTGCGGGGTATGAGGGCTTGAGGCGAATCCAAGGAAAGCGGTGGGTAAATTCGTGAAACTGACGGAATTGTTCAAGGCCAGGGATACCGACGGTGAAGCTCGAGCCTATCAGCTTTATGGACAGCTGGTGCAACAAGCGCGTCTCCCGGCCTTCTATTCCCATCATGGGGTTCCGGACACCCCCGACGGTCGGTTCGATATGATTGTCCTGCACGCGGTGCTGGTTCTTCGCCGCCTCAAGAGGGATCATGAGCGGACGCAAAAGCTCGCCCAGGCAATTTTCGATTTGATGTTCGCGGACATGGATCAGAACCTGCGGGAGATGGGCGTCGGCGATATGTCGATCGGCAAGAGAATCAAGGGCATGGCGAAGGCGTTTTACGGGCGTCTGGCCTCATATGACGATGCTCTGAACGGTGCCGACGATGCGGCGTTGACGGCGGCGCTGCGTCGCAATTTGTATCGCAAGGCATCGCCGACACCCGGGAACCTCGCAGCAATGGCCGCGTACATGAGCAGCGAAGCCGCGAGACTCGACGCGGCGGCGACGGACGACCTGGTCTCCGGCCGCATGACGTTTGGGCCGCCACCCGCCAATTCCTCCTCCGACGGTTGGGAACGGGAATCGGAAGGTTGACGCAAACACCGGCGTTTTCGCGGCCGTTTCAGGTCGCCCTTATAACGGAAGCGGGCAAGTCGTTTCGCATAGCTGCGAACGCGGACGAGCGGAAATCGCTATGCGAAAGACTGTCTTTGCCGGCCATTGACGAATTGATCGCGGAGGGCCGGCTTGTCAAAAGCGCCGGCGGCGCGCACTACCGTTTGGAAGCACGGTTGAAAGCCCGCTTCACGCAAACCTGCGTCGTCAGCTTGTCGCCGGTATCCAACACCATGGATGTGGCGGTCACCCGCGTGTTCGGTACGGAAGTCGCGGACGAATGGGCGGACGTGGCAGGTCTGGGCGCTGAGGTGGTCCTGAGTGAAGACGGCGAGGACTTCGTTGAACCCATCGCCGACGGCGTGATCGATGTGGGTGACGTGATTGCGGAGCAACTCGCCCTCGAATTGGAGCCGTTTCCCCGTGCTCCCGGCGCCGAGTACGAGTGGAGCGACGAAGCAGCCGAGGACACATCGGAAGAGCCATCGAGACGGAGTCCGTTTCAAGCGCTGGCGGCATGGAAGAACAAACCGGATCGGGAGAAGTAATCGGGTTGCTCAACCTGTCAAATTTCTGTAACAAGGCGCAAACTTCCTGTCGACGATGTGGCTTGTTTGGGGCATGCTGTGGCAGCCCAATCGAGGGGCTTCGTCGTCTGTTTTTTGGAAGTTGTGTCGAGCCTCGTCATTTTGGCGATTTGTCATCTCACCTTCCCTTGATTTTGGGCGGCTTTTGTAGATGAAGAACCATATAAATACGTGTGAGAGACGGTTGCTACGTCCATCATCGGATGTTGTGTGCAGTTCAGGTGTCTCGCCATATGGCGCTGGGATTTCCACCTTCAGCAAGGGCTTCCAGGACTAGGACGCATCGAATCTTGTCACATCGTCCAACCGTATCCATTGATGCCATGGGGGGTGACAACGCCCCGAAAATGGTGATCGCCGGTATCAACCGGCTTCTTGAGCGGCATATCGATGCACGGTTCCTCCTGTACGGCGACGAGAGTGCGCTTGCGCCTCTCGTGAGTAAGTTCGCGAAAGTGCAGGACCACGTCGAAATCCGCCATACCAACGTTGTCATCGCCAATGACGTGAAGCCGTCCTCGGCGTTGCGCAATGGCCGCGACAGCAGTATGCGCAAAGCCATCGACGCCGTTGCTTCCGGCGAGGCGCAGGGCGTGGTCTCGGCGGGGAACACCGGTGCCCTGATGGGCATGGCCAAGTTCGTTCTGAGAACACTGCCGGGGATCGAACGACCGGCGATCGCCGGAATGGGACCATCCATGCGCGGCCGCTTTGTCATGCTTGACTTGGGAGCCAACGTGGAGTGCAGCGCCCAAAACCTGGTTCAATTCGCGGTCATGGGCGAGGTGTTCGCGAAGCGCGTGTTGCGCCTGTCGCGACCGTCGGTCGGACTTCTCAACATTGGCGAAGAACATCTGAAAGGAAACGAATCCGTCAAAAAGGCTGCCGCCATTCTGCAGTCGAGCAATTTGGGCATCGATTTCCACGGGTTCGTCGAAGGGAATGACATTCTGGAGGGTACCGTCGACGTGATCGTCATCGATGGATTTACAGGCAATATCGCCCTGAAGAGCATGGAGGGTGCCGCGCGCCTTTATGCGAGGGCCATTCGCGAAGCTTTAAGCAGTTCACTGATCGCGCGCCTGGGCGCCTTGCTGGCTTGGCCGGCGCTGAGCAAGGTCCGCAAACGGTTCGATCCCCGCCTTTACAACGGCGCCATGTTCCTTGGCCTGAACGGCGTTTGTGTGAAGAGCCATGGCAGCTCGGATGCGGTCGGCTTCGCCAATGCCGTCAGTGCCGCCATCGATCTCATCGCCGATGGCGTCAACGACGGCATCAAGGAAGACTTTGCGTTCATCCAGCCAACCGGGCGGAACGGGTTGCAGGTGGTCACCGGATCATGAACGCAAAAAGATCGAAGGTTGTCGGGTGCGGTTCGCATCTGCCCGAACGCATCTTGACCAATGCCGAGCTCGCCGCGCGCATGGATACCAGCGATGAATGGATCGTCGCGCGAACGGGCATCAAACAGCGCCACATCGCGGCAGACGGCGAGGTGACCTCCGATCTGGGTGCCGAGGCCGGCAAAGCCGCGCTTGCCAACGCTGGAATCAGGCCGGAGGCGATTGACGTCATTGTGGTGGGAACCACGACACCCGACGACACCTTTCCGGCGACGGCGACGCGCATTCAGGCAAAGATGGGGCTGACCAACGCTTTTGCCTTCGATGTGCAAGCGGTTTGTTCCGGTTTCGTATTTGCATTGGCGGTCGCGGACAATTTCATCAAGACCGGACAAGCCAAATCAGCGCTGGTCGTGGGCGCCGAAACGTACTCCCGCATTCTCGATTGGACGGATCGCGGCACCTGTGTGCTGTTTGGGGACGGCGCCGGGGCCATCGTGCTCACCGCCGGCGAAAGCGACAACGTCATGTCGGGCGAGGCCGGTTGGGGCCAAGCTCCCGGTGTCCTGTCGACGCATCTGTATTCCGATGGCCGGTATCGTGACATTCTGTACGTGGATGGCGGACCCTCGGCGACCCAGACCGTGGGGCACCTGAGGATGTCGGGTAAGGATGTTTTTCGTCATGCTGTCAAGAACTTGGCGGCTGCGGCTGAGGATGCTGTGAAGGCCAACGGCTTAACCTTCTCGGACATCGACTGGATCGTTCCCCATCAAGCCAACATGCGTATCAT
>JAHCKI010000272.1 GCA_026125865.1 Rhodospirillales bacterium | reverse complement strand
ACGCGTCCACGTGGTAATACGATACTACTACAAGTCGTTTTGCCTGTGATCCGGCCGCTGGCGTCAGCAAGTTGGGTTACGGTGTGATTGGATCGAACCGATCTGATCGCATGTGGCTCAAAGGGTCTGTTCCGGAACAGACCCTACCCTCAACCGTTCATGGTGCTGTGCCTCGAACACGGTCTTCGGTTGCTCGAGAAAGGTGACACAGGCGCACCGCAACAACGACGCGAAATTGAAGACATCGCCATGAATGTCCATCGCTTCGTCGTGGAGCTGAAGTAGGAACTGCGGCGTCGTCATGCTTTGCTCGGCTGCCATTTGGTCGATCAAGGACCAGAACTTGCCCTCGAGCCGGACGCTGGTCGCGTGACCACCGAGTCTGATTGAGCGCGTGACCTGGCAAAAGTTACGCGGATCCTGATCCGCAAAGATGCGACACATCTTCCAACCCCTCCTGTGGTCTCGACGACGTGTTGTTTGTAACCGCATAGCATATCACAAATCGGTGCCCGAGAGTGTTCGTGACAGCGGACGGCGGTTGGAGCAGGGATTGGGCTGCGTGAACGAATTTATCGAGCCTGGAGCACTTTGCACCCGTCGGCCTCCACGTTCGTATCGTGATCACTCCGATACTGGCGCTTCCGCCAGTTTGAACCCCGCCGCCAGGGCTTCCAGGTTGAGGTCGAGGAACTTGGCGGGCGTTTCGTCGCGAACGACGGCTTCCAGTGTCGCGCGTGGGCAGATGCCGCTCAATCCCGCCAATGTCCCGAGCGCCACCATGTTGGCGACTCGCTCCAAACCGACGGCGCGGGCCTTTTCGGCGAAGGGAAGCATGCGGACGTGGAAATCGCCCGATGGGGCTTGTGTCACGCGAGATTCGTCGCAAAGCACCGTCGCGCCCGGTTTGATCAGCGCATTGGATGCCCGGGCGGCAACGTCATCGAGGATGACGAGGTAGTTGATGCGTGTCACCAGCGGGTAGTCGACCTCGTCCTCGCTGATGACCAGATCAGAACGGCTGATGCCGCCGCGCGAGGTCGGTTCATAGCTTTGCGACTGCGCGACCCGCTTGCCCTCGCGGAGCAGGGCTTCGGCGAGCACGCTGGCCGATAGTTGCAGTCCCTGGCCGCCGGACCCGCTCAGCCGGATTTCGATGGCCGCGGTCATGGGGATCTTCGCACCCTCAGCCATGACCGTGGGACGCCGTCGCACGGGTTGAGACCATGGCGGCGCGATAGGCATCGCCGTATTCCGGGCGCTCGTTGCGCGACAGGATACCGGTTTTCATGGCATTGGGCCGAAACGGTTCGTCGACGACATTGCCGAAATACTCGGGACGCATTTGGCTTTTTTGTCTGAGGATCATTTCCGGCGACGATCCCAGGTCGTTCTTGCGGCCGAAGATCTCGGTACAGTCGCTGATCACTTCCAGGAACGAAAAACCGCGATGGGCGAGGCCCTCCTTCATGAGGTTCTTCAGTGCCGGGGTTTGTAGCGTGATGCCGCGCCCGACTAGGCTGGCACCGGCGGCGGCGGCGAGCGCGCAGGCGTTGAACGCCGGCTCGGTGTTGCCCGCCGGCGTGGTTGTCGTCATCCGGTTCTCGGCCGTGGTCGGCGATACCTGGCCCCCCGTCATGCCGTAGATTTCGTTGTTGAGCATGATGCATGTCATGTGCAGGTTGCGGCGGCAGGCGTGAATGAGGTGGTTGCCGCCAATGGCGAGACAATCGCCATCGCCGGTGATGACGACGATTTCCAGGTCGGGGCGGGCGAGGGCGAGGCCAGTGGCGAAGGCCAGCGGCCGGCCGTGGGTGGTGTGGAAGGTGTTGGCGTCGATGTAGGCGCCGACCCGTCCGGAGCAGCCGATGCCGGAGACGATGGCCAAGCGGTCCTTCGGGATCGCCAGTTCATGGACGGCCCACAACAGTGCCCGCAGGGCGATGCCATGGCCGCAACCGGGACACATGAAATGGGGCATCAGATCAAGCCGCAAATAGGCCCGGATGTCGAAGTCTTCGATGCCGGTGCCGGCGCTGCCGGCGTTGCCGCCGGTCGGGTTTTTACCCAAGGCGCTATCCATGGCGTCCCAGTTCCTCGATGGTGGAAAGAATGTGGGCGGGTTCGATGGCCTCGCCGTCGATGCGGTTGATGCGGGCGATCTTGGTCCGCCGAGCGCTCAGTCGTTCCACCTCCAGGCAGAGCTGTCCGGCGTTCATCTCCGGCACCAGCACCGAATGGACGCGGGCCTCGACGGCGCGGAACTGGTTCTCCGGGAACGGCCAGAGGGTGACGGGGCGGAACAGGCCGGCCTTGATACCGGCGTCACGCGCCTGTCTAACGGCGCGTCGCGCCGCCCGGGCGGTAATGCCGACGGTGACCACGAGCACCTCGGCGTCGTCGCAGCCGACGGTTTCGACGTCGTCGACGATGTCTCGGTGGCGGTCGATCTTGCCCAGCAGCCGCTGCATCATGTCGTTGACTTCCGCCGGCTTCTGGGTCGGAAAGCCGCTGGGACCATGGGTCAGTCCGGTGGTGTGGCTCCGGTAACCGTCGCCGGGACGGGCCATGGCCGGTATCCCGTCATCGGTCTCGCCATAGGGCAGATAGGTTTCCCTTGCCTCGGTGGCCCACTTGCGCTCGGCCCGCTCGATCGTATCGATGTGAGGGATCTCGATGGTTTCAACCAGATGGCCGATCACCTCGTCGAGCAGCACGACGACCGGCGTGCGCAGTCTTTCCGACAGGTTGAAGGCGCGAATGGTCTGATCATAGGCTTCCTTCACCGATGACGGCGCGAGTACGATGATCGGATGATCGCCGTGGGTGCCCCAGCGCGACTGCATGATGTCGCCTTGGGCCGGTCGCGTCGGCATGCCGGTTGACGGCCCACCGCGCATCACGTCGATGACCACGCACGGCACTTCCGCCATGGCGCCGTATCCCAGGTTCTCCTGCTTGAGGGAGAAGCCGGGGCCGCTGGTTGCCGTCATCGCTTTGACGCCGCCCATGGAGGCGCCGATGATGGCGGCCATCGAGGCGATCTCGTCCTCCATCTGGATGAACGTACCGCCGACCTTGGGCAATTCGACCGCCATTTTTTCGGCGATCTCGGAAGAAGGTGTAATGGGATAGCCGGCATAGAAACGGCAGCCGGCGGCGATGGCGCCCAAGGCGCATGCTTGGTTGCCTTGCAGATTTTGTCGAACGCTCGCTAACATCTAACCGACCGCCTCCGGTGCCGCTTCGCGCACCACACGGATGGCGAAATCGGGGCACAACCATTCACACAATCGACAAGCCGTACAGGCGGCGGGGTCTTTCAATACGGCGATTTGTGCTTCGTTCAACGCAAGACATCGCTCCGGACACATTTTGACGCAAATGTCGCAACTCTTGCACCACGCCTCGGTGATCTCCAGCCGGAAGACGTCGTGCGTCGCCGCTTCCACGACCGCGTGGCTGACGGCCGGTTCGCGGGCGGGACGATGCCGGTCTGCCGTTTCGACCCATTCGCGACCGGCCAGGAAGGCGTTGCGGTTGGTGTCGATGGTTTTCTTGGGCACCGATTGCAACAACACGTCCAGCCAGGCGTCGGTCGAGAAATCCAGCGCCGTCGACAGCGCCCCCAGCAATACCGCGTTGGCCGCACGCTCATTGCCCAGGCCGGCAGCGATGTGGGTGGCGTCCAACGCGAAGCCGTTACCGACCATGTCGACGATCTCGGCGGGTGTTTCCGGCTGGTAGCCGGAGCGGGCGCCGCGCTGGCGGTTACGGAAGGAGATGGGCGGGACGATCTTTTGCGTATCGGCGATGAAGGTGCCGCCGTCGCGCTTGAGGTGGTTGAGCCAGCGCAGACCTTCCGCCCATTCCAGGGCGATGAGGATATCCACCTCGCCCTTGGCGATGACCGGCGACCAGACCTTGCTGCCGAAACGCACGTGGCTGAACACGCCGCCGCCGCGCTTCGCCATGCCGTGCACCTCGCTCTGCTTTACTTGCAAGCCATGATGCTGAC
>JAHCKI010000271.1 GCA_026125865.1 Rhodospirillales bacterium | reverse complement strand
CCGGCCGTCCCAGCTTGCGCGCCGCCCACAGCACCAATGCGTTCTCCGGGTAGTGAAAAATCTTGGATCCGAAACCGCCCCCCACGTCCTGGACGACCACCCGGATGGACTCGGCCGGCACCTTCAAGGTGTGTTCGGACAGCAACCGCTTGATCAGATGCGCGCCTTGGTTGCCGGTATAGAGGGTGTAGCGCTCCGATACCGGATCAAACACGCCGACGTCGCCGCGCGGCTCCATGGCGCAGGGAACCACCCGCTGATTGACGGTCTCGATACGAACCACGTGCGCCGCGCGCGCCATGGCGGCGTCGACGGCGGCCGCGTCGCCCGCTTGCCAGAAATGAGCGATGTTGCCGCCGGCATCCGGCCAAAGCACCGGCGCTTCGGAAGCCAGCGCATCGTCCATGCTCGTCACCGACGCCAGCGGGCGGTAGTCCACGTCGATCAGGTCAAGGGCGTCCTTGGCCTGGGCGACGGTTTCGGCGACCACCAAGGCGATCGGCTCGCCGACGAAGCGGACACGATCCCGCGCCAACAGGCGCCGGCCCGGTTTCGGCATTCGTTTGCCCGCCCGGTCCTTCAACGGTACCGCGCAGGGGATATCGCCGAGTCCGTCGGCCGCGAGGTCGGCGGCGGTATAGACGGCGAGCACCCCCGGCGACGCGGGGGCGGACCGGCAATCCATACTCGCGATGTCGGCATGGGCGTGCGGCGAGCGCAGGAGCACGGCGTGAACCTGACTTGGTAATGAGATATCGGCGACAAAGCGGCCGCGTCCGGTGACCAGTCGTGGGTCTTCCGTTCGCGGCACTGGCTGACCGAGACCAAACTTACCCATCACGCCGCCTCCGCCATGAGTTCCAATGAAAACAATTCGGTCGCCTCCTCCCGGCCACGCAGGTGCACGAGACCCAGACTGTCGGCGCGAACACCGGCCGGCAATGGCAATTCCGCCAGCAATTCGCCCGAGATCAGCATCGGCACCTTTTTTGCCTTGCATTCGGCCTGGATGCGCGCCGCGGTGTTGATGGTATCACCGAAGTAGACGATTTCCTGTTTCGAATCCCCGCATTCGCCCGCCACGACCGGACCGCCGTGCAAGCCAGCCCGCAACAGCGGTACGACGCCGAAATCGCGTTGGTACCGCTCCGCGTTGGTCTCGATAAGCGCGTTGATGGCAAATAAGCACTCAAGGCAGCGTCCGTCAATCCGGCAGTCTTCGAGTGGCCAAGTCACCACGACCTCGTCGCCAATATAGCGATGTACCTCACCACCCCAATCGAGGATCAGCGGGTCGATATCGAAGAACACGCGCGAAATCAACGCATGCACACCAATATCGCCGAGTTGCTGGGATAGGGCCGTCGAATTGGCCATATCCAAAAACATGAAAACGCGTTCTTCCCGAACCGGCTTGTGATAACGCCCGAGCACAAAGTTACCCAGCACCCTGCCGCCGATAATTTGCCGGACCGCGACGACGAACAAAATTAGGCACATTATGGCGAAGGAGAAAAACATGTCCAAGAGGAACAACCACGGGTTCAATGCTTCAGGAGGGCGAAAAATCAAGTGACCCGTGAGAAGTCCCAGACTCATGATCAGTCCCGCGTAGAGAGCGCGCAGGGTAATCGAGATTGAGAAACTCTGTCGTCGAAGCCAGTCGCCGGTGCGGCCCATGACGTAAAACATGTGGAAGGCGCTGGCCCCGCCGCCAATGAGAACACCATAGACGGCCCCACGGTACACGGGCTCGATCGTGACCGGTCGCGCATCGATCATCGCATGAACCAGCGCGTACAGGGCACCGGCGACGGCCGATGCAACCGTCGCCGCAAACCAGAGTCGCACTCGACCCGAAGTTCGGGACTTTACACCGGTGTTGGGTCCGGCCGTTCGTTTTTGTGTCGGTTTTACGTCCAAAGCGTTGTTGGATCGGTGAGGGAGTCGGAGGAGACGGACACGGCGGAAAACCGCCAGGCGCGGAAATCGTCCGACCAGTAGTTAGGCGTCAAGCCGGCCTTGCTCTTGAGTTGACCGAGAAAGCGGCGGGGCTCCGGCAGGCTTTCCCAAACCTGCGGCAGAAACAGGGCGCGGTGGCCGTCACTGTCGATGATGAGGCCATCGATACCCGGGCGGAGCGCGTCGAGGAGGTCGGCTTCGGAGGTGAACGACAAGGGCTCCGGAGGGGAGAGGAGGGAGATCGACAAAGCGAGTTCACGCCTTTCTTCAGCCGTCAGCTTGGGGAAGCGGTTGTCTTCGAACGCGGCGGCGAACGCGTTGTTCGCCAAGTCTTTGATCAGCGGGCGATGGGCCTTGGGCGAGCCGATGCAACCGCGCAAACTACCGCTTTTTTTCAATGTCACGAAGCAGGCGCCATGGTCCGACAGCTCCCTGGCGAACGCGCCGTCGTCGATGTCCAGGGGTCGGCCGCGAAGCAAGCCGTTTTCGATCGAAGACGCCGCCAGGCGCAGCAAGGTTTCGCCGTGGCGTTCGAGCAGTTCGCGGGTACGGATGACGGAAGCACTGTCCTCGCCCCACTTGTCCTCGTTCTCGTTCTCATTGGCCGATTGCCCGGGTTTCGCCACGGGCTCCGTGAACATCCAGGACCCGTAACCGACGACCCGGCGGCGATCACCGGCGGTGTCACCGGAATTGCGCAGGTCGAGCGTGCGAACGGTCAGTCCGCGTCGTCGCGCAACGGTAAGCAGGCCGCCGACGGGAACGCGGCCGCATGCCTGCTCCGGTCCGATGGCGGACGGATTCAGGGTTTCGATGGCGCGGCAGGTTTCGGCATCAATGGCGCGAGCGGAGTCGTAATCCAGGTAGTGGCTGAGGTCGGACGAGATGACGATCAGCGTTTCGTCGCCGCCCCACAGGCGCTCAAGCACGTCCGCCACCGCCTCGGCCGTCGTTTGCCCGACCACCAGGGGTACGAGCTTGAAGTCGCCAAGCACCGCCTGCAGGAAGGGCAGGTGCACTTCCAGGCTGTGTTCCTCCCGGTGCGCCGCTTCCAATACCGTCACCTGCGGTAGGGTCAGAATGGCGTTGACGGCGTCGGTGTCCACGCTCACGGGCCCGAGCGGCGTCGCAAAGACAGCGTCGTCGCTTGCCGCCAGTCCGCGTATGGGAACGCGGTGGCTGGGGCCGAGCAGCACGACCCGCCGAACCTTTTGCGCCAGCGGCTTCAGGCGCGCATAGGCCGCGGCTGCCACGGCCCCGGAATAAATGTACCCGGCGTGGGGCGCGATGATGGCTTTCGGCGGCGCGTCCGCGCTGGCCGCCGATTCCGAATAAGCGTCGTCCAGGTAGCGATGGACGGCTTGGTCCAATTCACGGGGATCGCCCGGATAGAAAAGACCCGCGACGGCGGGCGCTCGCGATGTCCTGCTGTTCATTTCGGTGCTCCCGTACTGCATCAACGCGTCACCGCCCAGTCCCTTTCGGGATGGCGGGGAGGAGCAAACGCAAATTCACCTCATGAGCAATATCATAGAGCGTTCCCCCCCGCCACGCAGCCGAATTCGAAAGCCAATTCCACCGAAACGAAGATGAGTTGTTCCATTTCCGGTGGCAGGGTTCCGTTGGTGACGGTGGACAGTGGTTGCTTGATCGTGACACCGCAAGCCCGACCAACGGCGACTCATTCGTCTCATCGCTGAATCCGTGCCCCTTCTTCCGGCGCTTTGGGGGTGATCCTGTGCTATACTGAAAAGAAGGCAGGATACGGTGATGAGCGAAGCCCGATTGGATGGTGCGGTTCCCGGTCGCTATTGGCATGTCCTGGATGACGGCCGGGTGCAGTGCGACCTTTGTCCGCGCTATTGCCGGTTGCATGAGGGGCAGCGCGGTTTGTGCTTCGTGCGGGCGCGGCAGGACGACGGCGTGGTGCTGACCACATACGGCCGCTCCAGCGGTTTTTGTGTGGACCCCATCGAGAAGAAGCCGCTCAATCACTTTTTGCCGGGCACGCCGGTTCTCAGCTTCGGCACGGCCGGTTGCAACCTGACCTGCCGTTTCTGC
>JAHCKI010000270.1 GCA_026125865.1 Rhodospirillales bacterium | reverse complement strand
ACGCAACGAAAGCATCCTAAATCTAAGTCGGCGTTCGCACGGCAAGCGCCAGCATCTCGGGCTTCACCTTGCGCATCAATGTGACGGCGGCGCCGGTCAACACCCCTTCAACGGCCATGACGGGCAGATGGGCGAAAAAAACCAGTTTGGCGGCGGCTAAGAACTCTTCGCCGCTGAACGCCAACGCCAGACCGACGGTTAAGCAAGTCAGGGCGATAGCGCCCGCGCCGGCGGCGACACCGGCGGCTAGAGCGATTCCCGGTCGGCCGTTCCGCAACAGCGGCCCGAACAGGTAAAAGCATGCGACAGCCGGCAGCGCGATGGCGACGGTGTTGACCCCAAGAACGGTGATTCCCCCGAAGCCGAAGAACACCGCCTGTAAAAGCAACGCGATGAGCAAAGCGGGAAACGCCGCCCAGCCGAGGACAAGTCCGATAAGTCCGTTCAGAATCAGATGAACGCTGGATGGGCCCACCGGCACGTGCACCAGAGACGCCACGAAGAACACGGCGCTGAGCACGCCAACTTGCGGCATACGATCGGCATCGATCGTCCGCAAACCGACGGCGATACCGGCCACCGCCATCACGCCACCCGCCACCAGAACCGGCGTCGAAAGGGCGCCGTCTACGATGTGCATGGCGCGTTCCCAATCCTTGGCGTTCGTTGTGTCGGTAGCCGGGCGACCATCATCTCAACTCCGTCGCGTGGACCCAGATCACGGCGTCCTGCGACATCTTTTTGCCGTCATGCTCGTTGTCCGGCCCCACATCCAGGGCGGCAAATCCCCAAAAACCGGCCTTGGGAATGCCGAATGTGAAGGTGCCGTTGGCGTCGGTAATGACGACCAGGGCCGAGGCCGGCGGCCGCACCGTGGATTGCGGTGGGAAAGCGTTGGCCTGCATGTCCGGCGGCGCCGCAATGTACTCGATTTCGATCTCGGCACCGGCGACCGGTTTACCATCGCTCAGCAGCACGCCGGAGAATGTGCTGCCGGCATAGACGTTGTAAGGTTTGTTGAGGGGCACGATTTCGGTTATCAGACCCACCGGTTCATTCCATCCGGTCGGAATGCCGCCTTTGTTGAGGAACGATTTGGTGATCTGCTGGATGTAGATGTCTTCGCTTTCCTCATAGTACGGTGCCGGTTCCAGCACGAAGATATAGTCGCCGTTGCGTTTGATCTCGATTTCGGCTTCGTACGCCTTGCCTTCGTTTTCCGCACCCTTCCAGTTGAGGGGTTTGAGCCGGTCCTTGAGATCGATGCGCTTGCCCTTGTGTATGGCGAAGAACGCCTCCGGCGCACCCATGTCCATGGTATGGCCGTTGGCGAAAGGATGGGTAAAGATCAGCTTGAAATTCAATTGGCTCGGCTCTTCCAGGGTGACCTCCGGCGTATAGATCATCTGGAAGTGCGCCGTTGCGTCCGACGCGGCGACGGCGACAAACGCCATGGTTGGCGCTGCCGTCACCATTAGCTTTCGAAGTGTATCATGCATGAGGGCCCTCCGCTCCTATCCGGCATGTGTTGTTGTCACGGCACCGGTCGCGGTGGGGAGGCTTCGGAGAGAGGTTTTCTCGTCCTAGCTTCGGGTCACCCCGCCCGATGGCCGATTACGTTTAGACGGCAGGTCTCCTGGCTTGCGGATCATCGCGCTCGCCCGGCCTTCCCGGAAACTCCAGTGGCCAATACGGGTGGCGCTAACCGCTCACAGTTGCGGGGGCAGCCACGGACAAGAATCCCCGATTTGGGTCGACCCTTCCCGTGTTCCCTATTAGTCCCCAGACTTTATCGCCTCTCTAGGGGAACCGTCGCGGCAACATTAGAACTCACGCGGTTCGATCGTCAAGCATCCTTGAACTAACGTAGAATGGTCATCACATTTGACTTTGGAAGAATTCTTCTCCGCTACGGCTTCGCGCACGCAAGCTCGCATTAGTTGTATGACAGTGAAATGCCGCAAAGAGGTCATGCGGTTTCCACATTGTGGCCGATTGACCAGTAGCCATTAAAAGCGTTTATTTTTTCGGGAACGCTGTTCGTTACAATTCTGCCACAAAAACGTGAATAGAGTCGCGTAATGTCGACGGCACAACGCCCACAGTGGCGAGCAACCGTCGAAACCGCTAGAGCAAATTGCGATCAGGTCTAGTCAACTCGATCGCAGGGGTTTGCTCCAGAAAACAGTGATGGGGAGCACGACCGTGCGACGAGGCTGGTTGAGCCCAGTCGCACCGTGCTCTAGCCGTTGAGGAGGCAACACAGGTGCCGCAAACCATTGCCCTCGTCGATGACGATCGCAATATTTTGACATCCGTGACGATGAGTCTGGAAGCGGAAGGATTCCGGGTGCAAACGTACACGGACGGTGCCGAGGCGTTGGAGGGGTTGTTGCGCAATCCCGTGGATCTCGCCGTGCTCGACATCAAGATGCCCAGGCTCGACGGCATGGAACTTCTTAGCCGTCTGCGTCAGCACAGCAATGTTCCGGTGATCTTTCTGACGTCCAAGGACGACGAGTTGGACGAAATGATCGGTCTTCGGATGGGAGCGGACGACTACATAACCAAGCCGTTCTCGCAAAGGCTGTTGATCGAACGGATTCGCGCGATCCTGCGGCGGCGTGGACAGGATCTCGCGCCGGAGCAGGAAGACGGTGACGTCATCTGGCGCGGCGATCTTGTCCTTGACTCCAACCGTCACCTGTGTACCTGGAAAGGTAAGGAACTGAACTTGACGGTCACCGAGTTCTTGTTGTTACAGTCGTTGGCGCGGCGTCCGGGTCACGTGAAGAGCCGCGATCAGTTGATCGATGCAGCCTACGGTAAGAACATCTACGTGGATGATCGTACCATTGACAGCCATATCAAGCGTCTACGCAAGAAGTTCAAAGAAATAGACCGCAAGTTCGCTCAGATTGAGACGTTGTACGGCGTGGGGTATCGGTATCGCACCCAGTAGGCGGTATCCCTCGTCGGCATACGCCCAGGACGTCAGCGATGTCACTTGCGGGAGTCGTGGCCAGCGCAGGGGATTGGTTCAAGGAACACCGAAGGATCTCGCCGATCACACGGCGGATTCTGACCGTCAACGTCCTTGCCCTCGTCATTCTGGTGGCCGGTATGCTGTATCTGGGCGAATACCGGCGTGGTCTGATCGATGCCGAACTGGCGGCGCTGAGCACGCAGGCCGAGCTGTTTGCCGCCGCCTTGGGCGAGGGCGCTTGGGACGCCGACCCCACCACCGACGAAGTCCTCAAACCCGCGATCGCGCAGCAGATAACGCGACGTCTCGCGGAGGCGTCCGGCACCCGTGCCAGATTGTTCGGGGTCGAGGGCGCACTGCTGACGGATAGCCGGCTGTTGAGCGGCCCGCGCGGAACGGTGCATATCCAGGAGTTGCCGCCGCCGCTTCGGGGCGAGGAACGCCTGAGTACGTTCCTGAACGTTTTCGATGACATCATCCAGCGATTCACCAGCGACAGGGAGACAGCGGTATTTCGTGAAAATTCGGTGCAGAGGGCGGAAGATTACCAGGAGGTCCTCGACGCCCTCCTTGGAAGCGGCGGCGAAGGCGTGCGCATGCTGACCAGCGGTGAGACGGTATTGAGCGTCGCCGCGCCCGTTCAGCGTTACAAGCATGTGCTCGGCGCGCTTCTGCTCTCGAAGGAATCGCGCGATATCGACGCCGCCGTTCTCAAGGTCCGTCTCGATATCCTGAAGGTCTTCGTCGTCACCCTCGCGGTAACCGTTTTGGTCAGCGTCTATCTTTCGGGAACAATCGCCCGCCCCATCCTGCGGTTGGCCAGCGCCGCCGAGCGAGTCAGCAAGGACCGAAGCCGACAGCATGTCATTCCCGATTTCAAAGACCGCCGTGACGAGATCGGTCAGTTGTCCGTGGCGCTGCGCGAGATGACCGATGCCTTGCGATCCCGCATCGACGCCATCGAGCGTTTCGCCGCCGACGTCGCCCACGAAATCAAGAACCCGCTGACATCCTTGAAAAGCGCGGTGGAAACGGCCGAGAGGGT
>JAHCKI010000027.1 GCA_026125865.1 Rhodospirillales bacterium | reverse complement strand
GCGACGGTTCTTCTGCAATCGCCGCCCAGGTATCATCGTCAGCGGTCTGGTCCAGTCCGGGCAAAACCAACGCACCTTGCGGCAAACGACACACCACCTTCATCAAGCGAGCCGTGGCGGGGATGGTGCCGGTCGAACCCGCGACGATCACAGGTGACGCCGGCGGCCGCGCTTCCCAGGCCGCCGCTTGGGCGTCAAGCAGCCGATTGCGGCGATCGGGAGGATCAAGGCAACCTTCCGAGTCTAGGATTTTGGGCCACGCATCGGTCACGATGGCGAGAAAGTTGAGCGTTATTTGCCAGTGCTCCGCCAACGCGTCCGGCACGAGGTCGTTGAGTCGGGAATAATTCAGGTCCTCGATCCGGATATGGTCGAAAAAGCGGGTGAGTTCAGCGGCCAGCCGTGCGGCCTGGTCGGGCGACCTCTTTTGGCTGGGAATGGCGAGAATAAGGCGCGTCATCAGAAGTTGGCGTCTCAGATCGGGTATCGCGGGCGGTACCGAAATATCGGCTTCCATCGCTTCTTCGCTCGATCCGGTGAAAGCCAACTCGTCTTCGTCGATATCACCGATCGGAGAGATGCGGGGCAGCAGCATGGGGCGTCCGCCGCTTCGACGAAGAAACGCCTCCGCGAGCGCGCGGCAGGCGCGTCGGTTGGGCAGCAATACGCGGACTTGTGTAAGCGTCGAGGGATCGGTGCCCATGCGGTGGCTGATGCCCGCCGCCAGAGCGTCGACGAAAGGCAATCCCGCCGGGATGGTGAACACCTTCTGGGTATGGGATGGCGGAGAATCCGCGTGGGTCATTTGCGCCTGATGCCGGGTTGCTGCTTGGAGAGATAAGCGTCAACAACTTCCAGATCGCTGGGCCTTCCCACATGGAACCACTCGCCGTCGTGGAGGTATCCATACAGTCTTTCGCACTCAATCGCGCGATCGTACAGCACGTTGAGGGAGAAAGATCCACTTGGTGCATTGTTGAACAGGCGGGGATGAAGAATCTGGATACCGGAAAACAGGTAAGGCGCCAGATGCCGTTCCCGGCGTCGAACGATGCGCCCGTTCGCATCCATCAAAAAGTCGCCATCGCCCTCATATCCGTATGCTTCGATCGTTGGTTGCAGCAGCAGCAAGGCATCCATGCGCTCGTCGTCCCACATCGCCGCCATGTCGGAAATGCTTGGGTAGGGACCATCCAACCAGAGGATGTCACCGTTGATCACAAAGAACGGTTTCTTGCCGAGCATCGGCAAAGCCCTTGCGACGCCTCCACCGGTTTCCAGGCGTGCCGGTTCATCCGATATTTGGATTTTTGGGGACGTACGCTTTTTCAGGTGCTTGACAACCTTATCGGCAAGGTGATGAACATTGACGACGACTTTCCTGATACCGGCCGCTTCGAGCCGATCAATGGCGCGATCGAGGAGCGTCCGGCCGGCGATGTTGACTAGCGGCTTGGGGATTTTGTGCGTGATCGGTCGCATGCGCGTTCCAAGACCAGCGGCGAGAACCATCGCCCGGCGGATCGGCGCCTTGGCGTCGCTCGACATTATTTGGCGCTTTTGGTGCATGTTGGAATTCCTCTCAGCGACTGCGGTATGTGGTCGTCGATCCATGCCGCGACGGTTTCCAGGGCGGGATGTCTAAGCGAGGATTCGAGAAGTCGCCAAACGCGCGGAATATGTTGCAAGTATATGGGCTTGCCGTCGCGGACGCACAGTCGAGTGAAGATGCCGATTACCTTGGCATGCCGCTGCGCCGACAGGATGGCGAATACGTTGTCAAACACCGTCCAATCGTGGGAGGGAAAGGCGTTCCGGTAACGTTGAAGCATGCGGGCTTTTAGCTCGGAGGAGATATCCCGGCGAGCGTCCTCCAGGAGCGACATCAGATCGTAAGCAGCAGCGCCGGCCACGGCATCCTGAAAGTCGAGGAGGCCGCAGGTGGCTAGACGATCGCGCCCTTTTACCAGCATCAGGTTGTCCACGTGATAATCCCTCAATACAAGGGTTGGTGGCTGCACGTGGACGAGCGGAAGCGTCTTCCGCCAGGCGCGCATGTAGTCCTCGCGAAACGCCTCTGGCGCCTGTTGTCCCAGCATGGCCGGCAGATACCAATCGACGAGGAGGCTAGCTTCATCGAGCAGTCGGTCGTCGTCGTATGGCGGCAGGCCGTCGGGAATCGCCTCAGCGGTGGGCATTCGGTGGAGATGAACGAGAACATCGACCGCAAGTGCGTAGAGCGGTTCTTCCGGTTCGCCCTGCCGTAACAGACGCGTAAAGGTGTCGTCGCCCAAGTCCTCCAGCAACAGAAGGCCGGTGTCGACGTCTTCCGCCAGGATTGCCGGCGCGCCAAGACCGAGCTGTCTGAGATGGCGGGCGACTAACGTGAAGGGTTGCACGTTTTCTTGTGGTGGCGGCGCGTCCATTAGAACCGCTTTTTGCCCATTCTTCTCAAGGCGCCGATAGCTGCGGAACGACGCATCACTTGCGAGCGGTCGCGACTCCGACCAATGCCAACCATTGGCGGAAAGAAAAGTTTCGATGCTTTGTCGGCGATTGGAAGCGGTTTGACGATTAGGCAAGATCGGCCTCGGCTAGAGCAAAATGCGATCAGGATGAATCACCTGATCGCATAGGTTTGCTCTCAATATCAATAATCTAGAGCACGACCGTGCTCCAGTCGTTGGGACCAGTCCCCACTGCCCCAAATCGCAATGGTCCGACCGCATTCTCCAACGGCATAGCGCAGTTCCACGTCGAGTCTTGAAAAGGGCAACAGGTCCTGTAGGCGATCGGGCCACTCGATCAAGGATATGCCGTCGGAAAAAGCTTCCTCGATGTCGAGTTCATATGCTTCTTCGGGTGCGCCGAGGCGATAAAGATCAAAATGATAAACGGCGCCTTGAAAAGGTGCTGCCGAATCATACACCTGCACGAACGTGAAGGTTGGGCTCGGAATTTCGTCTACATTGCCGCAACGGGCGCGGATGAAGGCGCGAGCCAGCACCGATTTTCCGACTCCCAGGTCGCCCCAAAGCGCCAACACGTCCCCCGGACGCGCCAGCGTCGCCAGTTGACAGCCAATCGCTATTGTTTCCGCCTCGTCGGCAATGGTCGTGTGGATATCGGTGGCCTTCATACCGTCATCCGATAGGCTGATTAACAAAGCACGGCAATCCAAGTTTCGCGGAACATGTTTCGTGGCAAGCTCTCCGACCGTTGTATATTATCCGAGCGATTTCAGTGCGACGAGGAGTTTCCATGACGAATCCGCCATTTGAGACCGATGTCGCCATCATCGGAGCCGGGCCGACGGGCCTTTTCGCGGTATTTGAATGCGGAATGCTGAACTTGAAGTGCCACGTGATCGAGGCTTTGGATGTGGTAGGCGGACAGTGCACGGCGTTGTATCCGGAGAAGCCGATTTACGACATTCCCGGCTATCCCAATATTCTGGCGGTAGACTTGGTTGATCGCCTGCGCGAGCAAGCCGCCCCCTTCGAACCGACGTACCATTTGGGGCAACAGGTCGTCGGACTCGACTCCGCTGGCGATGGCCGTTGGCTGGTGCGGACCTCGGCCGATGAGCAAGTGCTCGCGCGCGCCGTGATCATTGCCGCCGGTGTGGGCGCGTTCGGTCCGAATCGGCCACCCTTGGACGGTATTGAGGCCTATGAGGGCAAGCCTTCAGGTTCCGGTGTGCAGTACCTTGTCGGGCGTCGCGAGGATTATCGCGGACGCAAAATCGTGATCGCCGGCGGTGGCGATTCCGCCGTGGACTGGGCGTTGTCGCTGGCTGGCATCGCGGCCGGCATCTCCGTCGTTCATCGGCGCGCCAAATTCCGCGCGGCGCCGGAAAGCGCCCGCAAGCTGCAAGAGCTTGCGGAGGCGGGCCGCATCGAGCTTGTGGTCCCCACCCAGTTGGCGGCTCTTGAGGGCGACGGAGGCAGCTTGAGCGCCGTCATGGTCAGCGATCTGGATGGCAATGAACGCCGGTTGCCGGCGGATGTCTTGTTGGCTTTTTATGGACTCTCCCAGAACTTGGGCCCCATCGCGGAATGGGGGCTTAACTTGGATCACAAACACATTGCCGTTGATCCGTCCACTTGCGGAACTAGTCTGCCTGGCGTCTTCGCAATCGGCGATATCGCCACCTATCCAGGCAAACTGAAACTGATATTGACGGGGTTCTCGGAGGCGGCAGTATCCGCCCATGCAATCCAGTCATTGCTGTTTCCCGAACAGGTATTCCACTTCGAATATTCCACGACTCGCGGCGTACCCGGAACTCGGTAATGGGATGCGGGAGTGGAGGTAACATTTCCGACCGTTGGTACTATGACAGGATTGTGCTAGGGATATCTTCTTGGCGTCTCGCTAGGAGAGGCCGACGCTGAGTCACCATACGGCCGGTCTGCAATCGGCGATTGCTTGGAAATCAGGAGAGGTGGAAATGACGGCAAAACTGAATGTCACCATCGACGCTTGGCCAAACGGCGGGACAATTCCGGATGAATACGCGTTCGGCAACCCGGCAGAGGAGGGGCATGTCACGTTCGGCCGCAATCGAAACCCGAACATTTGTTGGTCCGAGGCGCCGATCGAGACTCGTTCTTTCGTGATCATCTGCCATGACCCGGACGTTCCCTCCAAACCGGACCAAGTCAACAAGGAAGGAATGGTGGTACCGGCGGATCTGCCGCGCGTGAATTTTTTTCATTGGGTGCTTGTGGACGTTCCGGCTCACCTACGGGAGATCGTGGCGGGTGAGGTTTCCAACAAAGTCACATCTGGCGGCAAACCCATTGGACGAACGCAACACGGTGTTTGCGGCATCAACAACTATACGGACTGGTTTGCCGGTGACGCAGATATGGGGGGGGATTACGGTGGTTATGACGGCCCTTGCCCGCCTTGGAACGACACAATCAACCATCATTACCATTTCACCGTCTATGCCTTGGACGTTCCAAGCCTTAACCTGCCTGATCGCTTTGGCGGCCCCGAGGCGCTGGCGGCGATGGAAGGACACGTACTAGCTGCGGGCGAATGGGTCGGCGTCTATTCCCTCAACCCCGATTTGCGCTGATTATGCGAGCGTTTGTTGATTGAACGACACGCGTGCGCCCATGCCAGAGCAGTTGATTGTCCGGTATTAAAATTTCGATGAGCGGTAGATTTGCGTGCTGTAAGGGTTTAAAATAACCGCTTTCCCTTGTTGAGCCCGATGGGGGCATGGCAGTACGGGAAAGCGATGCCCTTAAAGTTTTAGACCATCGTCATCGGGTCACATGCGATGTTCAATAGCTTTGGAAAGGGAGAAGCGCAATGAGCACCTATCGTGTCATCCACTTGGTCGGTAGCAGCAGCACTTCTTGGGAAGATGCGGCAAAGAGCGCCGTTGAGCAGGCAGCCGCGCATCTCGAGGATCTTCGAGTCGCCGAGGTCGAAATGCTCGACATTCGGTTACAGGACAACAAGGTCATCGAATACCGGGCCAGAGTGCATGCCTCGTTCAAGTACAATCCGGAAATACACTAATAGACCCTGCACAGAAATAGACCTGACACAGATTTGTATCTCATAAGAGGTCGATAGTGCTTGTGGCGGTCCTCCGGGACCGCCGGTTTTCTTGGTGATGGGTCTTCCTGAACTATCGTATGTCGCATTGCGAGCGCCTGCCGAGCAGGTTTCCAAAGCCGAAAAATTTCTACTGGCGAGCTTGACGGGCACTTTTTCGCTGACCATCTTTCCGATGATCGGGCGCCCATAGGCGGGTCCGGTCGAAAACAGCGGGGCCGACTGAGGTGGCCCCCATGACAGTGACACATTGCTTGACACGGAGGATGTGTAGCATGACACACTTTGATTTTTCCCCTTTGTTTCGTACCACCGTCGGCTACGACAGATTGATGCGGTTGTTGGAAGATTCGTCCCAGTGGACCGAGTCCAGCACAAGCTATCCACCATACAACATCGAAAGAACCGGCGAGAACCGCTATCGCGTCACGCTGGCGGTGGCGGGTTTTGCCGAGGAAGAGCTGTCCATCCTTGTCCACGAAAACACCCTCGTGGTGGAAGGCAAGAAAAAGGAAACAGAAGGTAGAGTAGCGTTCTTGTATCGCGGCATCGCCAAGCGCGCCTTTAAGCGACAGTTCCAGGTTGCCGATCATGTTCGTGCCGTTGGAGCCAATCTTGACAATGGCCTCCTGACGATCGATCTGGTTCGGGAAGTTCCGGAAGAGCTGAAGCCGCGCAAGATCACCATCACCAACGGCGCACCGCAAGCCACGCCTGTCGATGGTTCCAAGTTGATCGAACGAGAACAAGCAGCCGCCTGACGCTTGACGCCAGGTAATTGGTCGCGTCGTGATCGTAGCTCGGAGCGCCGGTTTCGCAACCGGCGCTCCTTCGCACTACGCTCCAGACTTATTGTATCCTCTTGAAAAACAGCATCCCAGTAAATATGTGCCTTTCAAACAGAAGTGATTGGTAGGAGGCGAGAGTGGGATGCCCGAGAAGATCATCAAGTCGGAAGCGGAGTGGTTGGAAGCGCTCACGCCGGAGCAATACTCAATCTGCCGTCAAAAGGGCACCGAGCGGCCGTTCACGGGCGCTTACTGGGACGCAAGAGCGCCGGGTATCTATCGTTGTTCTTGTTGCGACCAAGAATTGTTCGCGTCGGAGACTAAGTTCGATTCAGGCACCGGCTGGCCAAGCTTTTTTCAGCCGGTAAGCATCGAGAATGTGGATACCGAGGTCGATCGCGGCCACGGCATGATCCGAACGGAGGTCCATTGCAGCCGCTGCGGCGCTCATCTTGGCCATGTTTTCCCGGACGGCCCCGAGCCAACGGGACAGCGATACTGCATCAACTCCGTTTCGCTGAAGCTGGAACCCGATAGTAGCGGATGATCTGTTTCCGGTTGAGTGAAGGTCATCCCCGGTCACCAAGTTCCGGTGTTTTCCATGCTGAGCCATGGCTCCCGCGCCGGCAACGCCTCGCCCCTTTGCAGCAGCTCTACTGAAATGCCGTCCGGTGATCGGACGAAGGCCATGCGGCCGTCTCTCGGCGGGCGATTGATGACGACGCCGTTGTCGAGCAGGCGCTGGCAAGTGGCGTAGATGTCTTCGACCTGGAAGGCGAGGTGACCGAAGTTGCGGCCGCCGGTGTAGGGCTCCGGGTCCCAATTGAATGTCAGTTCCAGCATCGGCGCCGAGTTTTGCCTCGCGTTTTCCAGATCCTCGGGCGCCGCCAGGAAGATGAGCGTAAACCGTCCCTGTTCGTTTGAGTAGCGGTGCACCTCTTGCAGCCCGAGCTTACCGCAATAGAAATCGAGGCTCTCCCGCTCATCGCTTATGCGCAACATCGTGTGCAGATACCGCATGGCAACGTCCTGTTGGTGTGATGTGGATGTGGTGGAGTGATATACGTGTTCACGCGGTCTTTGGCGACCAGCGTATCAATCGGCTCGCCAAAATGTTTCTCGCTCATCGGCGTCCCAGGGTTTCTTACCTACCGGACAACGGTATTCAGTTGGGTGTGGGGTCGGGGTTTTCGACCATGTCGAAGTTCGCTTTGTGCGCGCGGCATATCGCCAGCAGCGCCGCGCCGTAGCGGCCCAATTTGGCGGCGCCGATCCCGGGTGTGGCCCTGAGGCGATCCCAACTGTCGGGACAGGCGCGGGCGAGTTCGCGCAACGTGGTATCGTGAAAGATGACAAAGGCCGGCACACCGTTTTGCTTGGCGGTTTCGGTGCGCCAAGCGCGCAAACTCTCCCACAGAATTGAGCCGGCGGGATCGAGAGTGACGGCGTTCTCTTTCGACCGTACGCGTGCCGCCCGCTTGCCGCCTTGTTTGCGCAGCATCACCATTTGTTCGCCCTTGAGCACCGGGCGGCTGGCTTCGGCTATTCTCAACGCACCGAAGTTTTGGTGATCGACCTCCAACATGCGCAGCGCCACCAATTGGCGGAACACGGCGCGCCAATCCTTGTCACTCAGGTCTTTCCCAATGCCGTATGTGCTGACGCGATCGTGCTGCCATTTCCGAATTCTCTCCGTGTTGTGGCCCAGCAACACATCGCAAAGGTGGCCGGCTCCAAAGCGTTGTCCGGTTCGGTAGACGCAGGACAATGCCTTTCGCGCCGCTTCCGTACCATCCCAGGTTTGCGGCGGATCGAGGCATATGTCGCAGTTTCCGCACGGCGGCGCCGCTTCGCCGAAATAGGCGAGAAGTCGCTGGCGTCGGCAAGTTGCGCTCTCGCAAAGGGCGAGCAGGGAGTCGAGCTTGCTGTGGGCCAGGCGCTTGAACGCCTCATTGGCGTCCGAGTCGTCGATCATGCGGCTGTGCTGCACCACGTCCGCGAGGCCGTAAGTCATCCAGGCGTCGGCGGGAAGGCCGTCACGGCCGGCCCGGCCGGTTTCTTGATAGTAGCTTTCAACGCTCCTTGGCACGTCGAGATGGGCGACGAAGCGAACGTCCGGCTTGTCGATCCCCATGCCGAAGGCAATCGTCGCTACGATGACAATCCCGTCATCGCGAAGAAACGTATCTTGATGGAGTCTGCGTTCCTCGGCCGCCATGCCGGCGTGGTAGGGCAGAGCCTTGATCCCCCGATCCCTGAGCCACAGGGCCGTTTCCTCCACCTTTCGGCGTGACAAGCAGTAGACGATGCCTGCGTCGCGAGGGTGTTCGACACCGATGAAATCCAGAAGTTGCGACCGGGAGTTGTTCTTCTCAACGATTCGATAGCGAATATTGGGGCGGTCGAAGCTGGAAATGAAGTGTTTCGCGTTGCCGAGATCCAGGCGCGTGACGATTTCCTCGCGGGTCGTGACGTCGGCGGTCGCCGTCAGCGCGATGCGGGGGATCTGCGGAAAGCGCTGATGGAGGACGCAAAGTTGAATGTATTCAGGGCGGAAATCATGCCCCCACTGGGCGACGCAATGAGCCTCGTCGATGGCAAAAAGCGCGATACCGGCCCCCGCCGCGGCGCGTTCCAGCAGCGCCAGGAATCGTGGTGTCAGCAGCCGCTCCGGCGCCACGTAAACCAGGTCGAATTCCCCCTCCGCAATGCCGCGTTCGACCTTGTAGGCGTCGTCGGGTGACAGTGACGAATTGAGAAAGGCCGCTTTGACACCCAATTCCCGCAACGACGCGACCTGGTCGTGCATGAGGGCGATAAGCGGCGAGACGACGATCCCTACACCCTTTTTTGCCAGTGCCGGGATTTGATAGCAGAGCGATTTGCCGCTCCCGGTCGGCATCAACACCAGGGCGTCGCCGCCCGCCGTCACTTGGTCGACGATCGCTTCCTGGTGGCCACGGAAACCGGGATACCCGAAGACCCTGTTGAGAATGTCTAGAGGGGTCGACATTACATGAATTGGAGCCAAGGCGGCGGCTGCGCCCTACCCCTATTCCTTGGCGTCGGAGGCGAGCTGCATTTTGATGATTTTGTCGGGGTCCGAAACAGCGCCGTTATTGCGCTGGTCGCCCATCTTTATTGAATCGACGTATTGCATGCCGTCGATGACGCGTCCCCAGACCGTGTATTGGCCGTTCAAATGGGGTGCCGGCGCGAACATGATGAAGAACTGAGAATCGCCGCTGTTGGGATTCGCCGAGCGCGCCATGCCCACCGTGCCGCGCACGAACGGCGCATCGGAGAATTCGGCGCCCAACTTGTGGCCCGAGCCGCCGGTTCCGTCACCCTTGGGGTCTCCTGTTTGCGCCATGAAGCCGTCGATCACCCGGTGGAATGTCAGACCGTCGTAGAATCCGCTGCGCACCAGCTCCTTGATGCGGGCGACGTGGTTGGGCGCCAACTCGGGCCGCATCTCGATTACCACGCGGCCGTCCTTGAGTTCCAGGTAAAGCGTATTGTCCTTTTCGGCGGCTTGCGCGCTGCCTGCCCCGGCCAAGGTCGAAGCGAGAAGCACGAACATTGCTATTGACGATTTCATATTGGCATCCTCTATCCACAGCATTCACATTGAGTAGATGACCGGAGGATTCCGGTTTATTTCAGTGGCGAGGCACACTACGCCGACGTGTCGTCCATCGCAAAGCACATTGCCGCGGTGGTGGAAGGTGTTGGGCGGTAAGGTCGCAACCGGGTTTTTTCCGGTCGGTGTTCATGGTTCAAGATCGAATCGCGAAAGCGATCGGTGACCGGAATGGGAGGAGCGCAATGGCGGGTGAAGAAAGGGAACGATGCCCGTGGCCGGGCGACAATCCGCTCTATGTCGCCTATCATGACCTTGAGTGGGGTGTGCCGGAGCACGATGATCGCGCGCTGTTCGAGAAGCTAGTTCTCGACAGCTTCCAGGCAGGGCTGGCTTGGATCACAATTCTTCGAAAACGGGAGAGCTTTCGGCGTGCGTTCGATGGTTTTAAGCCCGAGACGATCGCCGCTTACGGAGAGGACGACGTCGCCCGCCTGATGGCCGACGCTGGCATCGTTCGCAACCGGGCCAAAATCGAAGCCACCATAGCAAATGCCCGCGGTTGGATCGAAATCATGGATCGTGAGAATGGCTTTGCGACGTTCATTTGGTCGATCGTCGATGGTGTTCCGAAGATCAACCATTGGACAGCACTACGCGACGCTCCCGCTCACACGGCGGAATCGCAGGCAATGTCCAAAGCGCTACGCGAACGGGGTTTCCGCTTCGTTGGTCCGACCGTCTGCTACGCCTTCATGCAGGCGATCGGCATGGTCAACGATCACCTCGTCGGCTGTTTTCGTCACCGCGAGCTTTTGTAGGCGAAAGCGCGGAAACCCAAGCCAACAAGCGCAAAATGCGATCAGGTCGAGTCACCTGATCGCACAGTGCTTCGTCGCTCGATCGGGCCTTAAACCGCCGCCGCCTTGTTCGTGGCAGTCCCTGTCGGGGAAGGCGTGGGGCTGTCCTTCTTGGCTTCCGTCCCGGCTGCAGACGGTGTCAAGGCGGCCTTGTTTCCCCCGCCGGCTTCCAGGGAACCGATCTCACCGGCAATGGTTCCGCCGGATTCGACGATGATCTTCCCGTAGCGGATCCGTCCTTTGACATGGCCGCTGGCCCGTACTAGGAGGCGTTCCCGTGCCGTGAGGCCACCTTCGAAACGTCCGGAAATATCCGCTTCATCGACCTCGACATCCCCGAGAAACACGCCGGTGGGCGAAATCTGAATCTGTCGCGCTTCCGAGCTGGAGAGTTCCACTTGCCCTTCGACGATCATTGTATCGCATGATGTTACTTCGCCCTTGAGGCGAATGTGGTTGCCGACAATGAGCTTCTTTTCTTCGGCGACGTTCTGCGGTGCACCACCGCTGGGCATGGTCCGTTGTGGTGCCGAGGACATCGGCCGGCTTGAGGCGTCAATTGCCGGCCCCCCTGATGGACGGCCCGGGATATTCGGCCCTGGCCGCGCCGGCGCCCTGGCAATTGTATCGCTGGTGTCTTTAGCCCTACTGATGTCTTCCTGCGACGGCTCGGCGCCGTTTTCCCTTTTCTTTCCAAACATATCCATATTACTCACCTTTCTGGTTTATTCCCGCAAGCCGTTCGCGTCCGCAATTGTCGCGATCGTCTCAGTTCAAGCCGACCATCCGCTTCTCCAAGTCTCCGCCAGATGAACCATGGCTGCGGTTCCGATGACAGGAGCGATGAAGTTGACGACCGGCACCGTTAGCAAGAAAGCGATCGCCAATCCTGCTACGAACAATGGCCCCCGATGCGCCGCCCGAAGCGATTGAACCGCGGTGGCATCCAAGCGTCGCAGAGCCACCAGTTCAAAGTACTCGCGACCGAGAAGGTATCCGTTCACCGCTAAGAAAACAAAAGGAAAAATTGGCGGAAACAACAGAAAAACAAGAACGAACAGGTTCAATCCCACCATGACAAAGAAAAACTTGGCAGTTGTCGCGATAATCTCACCCAAAGGGGTTTCTCGTATGGGCGGTAAGTGGGGGTAGTGCCTGATTTCTACGGCATCGGCGACGCGATCCAGGAACAGACCTATACAGGTACTGACCACCGCCGGAAACAGCAGCCATGCGATCACCAGCACCGCCACTCCGCCAAGAACATCCACGACGGTTTCGAGCCAGCCCACCGAGAACAGCGCGGTACCGGTCAACAGAAAGTACACGGCCACCAACAACGCGATGAACACGCCGATGGACGCGGCGATGCTCATCCACACCACACCTCTGGTCGCCGAATCACTGAGTTGACCAATCGCCTTGGCGAATGCCGAGATCACGAATGATGCCTCCTGACTTTTACAAAACCGTCGTTCGCGACGCGTGACGCCCTTAACACGCCACATTCCATGATTCGTTACGAACGCTTGAGTTCCATCCCTTTCTGGGGTCGATTCACGAAATCATCGGCCGCGACGAAGAGTGCCGCGAACGGCTTTGTTTACCCGCCGATTGCGGCGACAACAAGCACGATGCTGATCGCATCCGCTTGTCCGACGACGGTCCCCGACTATACTCCGCGGCGACTAGAGCAGAAATATGGAGGACGGCCGTGCTCTAGGTCCGCCTCTCCCGGCTCATCAGAAAAAAGGACTCCTTCGTATGGTGGTACCGCAGCACGATGTCATCGGGGTCGGCAACGCCATCGTCGATGTATTGGCCCACGCCGACGACGCGTTTATCGCGGACAACGGCCTCAACAAGGGGACAATGACCTTGATCGATGCCGAGGCGGCCGAAACATTATATACCCGCATGGGGCCGGCGATCGAAATGTCCGGTGGCTCGGCCGCGAACACCATTGCGGGACTGGCATCACTCGGCGGTCGCGGCGCCTTCATCGGCAAGGTTCGCGAAGACCAGCTTGGAGACATATTCCGCCATGATATCCGATCCTTGGGGATCGCGTATGAAACCGTTGCCGCGCCCGATGGCCCCAGCACCGGGCGCTGCCTCATTTTCGTGACTCCGGACGCCCACCGCACCATGCAGACATTTCTGGGTGCGAGCGCCGAACTTGGTCCGGAAGACATCGACGAAGACGCCATCGCCGCCGCGCAAGTAACCTATCTCGAGGGCTATCTTTGGGACCGTCCGCGGGCGAAACAGGCCTTCGTCAAGGCGGCGAAGGCAGCGCATGCCGCCGGCCGCATTGTCGCCCTCAGCTTGTCTGATCCGTTTTGCGTCGATCGTCATCGCGGCGATTTCTTCGATCTTGTCGAGGCCCATGTGGACGTTCTGTTCGCCAACGAGGACGAGATCGTGTCGCTTTATCAGGTCCATTCGTTCGATGCCGCCATTCAGCGGGTGAAAGGTCATTGCCAGGTGGCGGCCCTGACGCGCTCCGAAAAGGGGGCCGTGGTTCTGTCGAAGGATGAAGTTCACGTTCTCGACGCCGAACCGGTGGACGCCGTGGTGGACTCGACGGGGGCGGGAGACGCCTATGCCGCCGGTTTTCTGTTTGGGTTTACGCATGGCCGCTCGCTGGCCATGTGCGGCCGTCTCGGCGCCATTGCCGCGGGTGAAGTGATAAGCCATGTGGGTGCGCGCCCCGAAGTGTCATTGGCCGAACTGGTCAAGCTGAAACTCGAATAACGGTATTCGCACTTGGCCAGACTGGAAGAGTGACGATCGGAGTCAAAACCACGGCGTCGTGGTCGGCGGCAGCGCGGATCTACATGGATTCGCGGGTGCTGGCGATGCTGTTCCTCGGATTCTCCAGCGGATTGCCGTTCGGCGTGCTGGCCGAGCCCCTGACCGCGTGGCTGACCGAATCCGGGGTCAGTCTAACCGGCATTGGGTTGTTCGCGTTGGTCAGCCTTCCCTATTCACTGAAGTTTCTGTCGGCACCGTTCATCGACCGCCTACCGCTGCCCATTCTGACAAACGTGTTCGGTCGTCGGCGAGGGTGGGCGCTTCTGGGGCAGGGCCTGCTGCTCGCCGCCATCGTCGGGATGGGTTTCACCGACCCCGGACACCAGATCGCCTGGACCGCCGCCTTCGCCCTCGCGGTCGCCTTCGCATCCGCCAGTCAGGATGTGGTCATCGACGCATACCGGGTCGAATTATTGGAGGAACACAAACTGGCGGCGGGGGCAGCCATCGCTGTGTTTGGTTGGCGCATAGGACAGTTCGTTGCCGGTGCGGGCGGTTTGATCCTGGCCGATCTATTCCCTTGGCCGACCGTTTTCGCCATCCTTGCCGGCATGGTTCTGGTCGGTGTCGTAACCATCCTGCTCAATCCGGAGCCGGCGAAGCGAATCACCGCTGAGTCGCGGGCGTTGGAACAGCGGGCGGAGGCGTTTTTAGAGAACCGCCGCCACCTGCCGCGTCAGTTGGCCGAGGCGTTGGCGTGGCTCTACGCCGCCGCCATTCTTCCGTTCGTTGAATTCGTGGGCCGCCGTGGATGGCTGGCCGTCCTTTTGTTCATCATGCTCTACAAATTCGGCGATGCCGTCCTCGGCGCAATGAAGGTGCCTTTTTTCCTCGAAATCGGCTTCACAAAGACGGAAATCGCCGAGGTGGTGAAGCTGTTCGGTACGGCCGCGACCATCGGC
>JAHCKI010000269.1 GCA_026125865.1 Rhodospirillales bacterium | reverse complement strand
GTCGGCGAGGAGGCTATGGAAGCTGTGGACGGGCAAGCCGTCGTCGGTGACGCCGCGGTTGCGTTTGGCGTCGGCGGCCGGCGAGCGCCGGGCCTTGGCGACGACGCTGGTGCGCCGAGCGGTGGCGGCATCGCGGTCATGGTCGTCGTAGAGCATGGGCGCCAGCTTTTGGCGCAAGTGCCATTCCACGTAATAGGCCAGCATGCAAAGAAAGACGTGGGCGCGCACCCTGGAGCCGAGACGATGGTGTAGGGGGCGGATCTGCAGATCGACGGTCTTCAGCGACCGGAAGGCGCCCTCAACGTGGGCCAGGCTCTTGTAGGCGGCGACGGTGTCGTCATCGCTGAGGCTATCGGCGGCGACGTTACTGCGAATGACGTAGATGCCGTCGAGCGCCGCCTCGGCGGCGATGGCGTCGACCTTGCGGGTGAAGGTGAAGCTGTCGTCGGTGATGGTGAGATCGAAGTGTTTGGCCATCTTGTAACGGTCATGGACGGCGCCGACCTTGAGGGCGATCTCGGCCTCGCCGTGCAACGGCCGGCGTGCACGCGCCACGGCCCGCCGGATGGCGTCGAGGGCCTTTTCGGTGGCCCGCAGCAGATCCTCGCGTTTGCGCCCGCGCTCGCGCGCCAGCTCGGGATTGCGGCAGACGATCAGCCGCTCGCCCGGATAGGCGGGGTGGGTGATGCCGGCCATGTCGCGCTGGTCAATTAGATCGGGCTGAAGAACGCCGCCTTCCGCCAGAGACTTGATCGCCGACCCTCGGAGGGCGGTGATCCAGTCGAGCCCGCCCGGTTCGATCTCCTCCTTGATGCGCGCCTCGGTGATCATGCCGCGGTCGCCGACCAGCACCACCCGTTCGAGCCCGAACCGATGCTTGAGTTTGTCGATCTGACAACCGAGGGTCTTGGGATCGCCGGTGTTGCCCTCAAATACCTCGATCGCCACCGGACAGCCGACGGCGGCGCACAACAGGCCGTAGACGATCTGCAGCTTGCCCTTCTTTCCGTCGCGGTTGTAGCCGCGCTGAGCCAGGTCGCAACAGCGGCCTTCCACATAGCTGGACGAGACGTCGTACAGCACCAGCGTGCCGTTCTTGAGGTGACGCTTGGCCAGCGCCGTCTCGATCGCCGGCTGGTGCTCGACGAGCGCGTCCAAGGCGGCGTACAGCTCGTCCTCGTCGACCGAACCCAGCCCCAGCACCGCCCCGGCGCTGTGTGCCGCCGTCGCCTCATCCAGCGCCTTCGCCGTCGCCAGCTTCGAGGCCGGCGCGATCAGCCGGGACACAATCATCGCCAAGATCAACTCGCCATGACGCCCGCCCAGCGGCCGCAACAGCCGGTCGAGGCCAAGCTTCCGCGCCATGCCCAGCGCCGCGGCCACATGGCCATGGGGCAGGGCGCGGCGGATCGACATCACCTCCTGCCCCGGCGCCAGCACCCGGCCGCCCTTGAGCACGGCCCGCAGCCCCTCGACCACATGGGCGGGCCAATGGGTCAGGTTGGCAAGGGTGCGCTTCCTGACCTTGCCGCCGTCACGATAGCTCTCACGCAGCAGAACCGCGGGCGGTGAATTGCGATTGCGAACGCTCTCGATATACATGTCCGCATTGTCGCATGAAAATTCCTTATGTTCAATACAAATACGACCAATTACATGGCTACATTTTCACCCCAAAAATGCGCTTCACTTAACAAATACAGTCGCTTACGCCAATTCGGCGCGGGAACTTCCGATTAGCAGTGGCGCCCCGTTGTTGAGGCGAGAGAGATCGGCGTGGGCGGGATCCAGGGACAGCACCTCGTCGTAGCGTTTGCCGGTCCACAGATCGCGCCGCCGAACCGACGCGCCGGTCGACCACACCACCTCGATGGTCCGCGCCTCGGCGTCCGACGTCTCCGGCATGAGCCGGACGTCGGCGCGCGTCTGCATCGGAAGCTCGACGGTATGCCGATCCGACATAGGGGCTCCGGGATTGTCGATATCGGTGCCGTGCGGGCTTCGATCACCCATGCGCATCCTCCATGGTGAGTCGGACGCGCGGCATCGACCGCGCGCGCCGACAAACGGTTGCTGTCGTGACGAAGGGTTTCAGTGCGGTCCGAATTCGGTCTATATTCTGGTACGAACCCAGGAGGCCGAACCATGAAACTCTCGGATCAGGTCAAGCCCATCAGCTACTTCAAGGCTCACGCCCCGGAGGTCGTCCGCAATCTTGCTGAAGGCCGGGACCCGGTGATCATCACCGTCAACGGAGAGGCCAAGGCGGTGCTCCAGGGCATCGCAAGCTACGAGCAGACGCAGGAGACGCTGGCTCTCCTCAAGATCCTTGCCCTCGGCGACCAAAGCGTCGAGGAAGGAAGGCTTCAACCGCTGGACGAGGCGTTCGAGGATATCCGCAAGAACCTCAAAGGCTGATCCACGGCATGCCATTCGATGTTTTCCTCCTCGAAGAAGCCAAGTGCGACATCCGAGACATCTGGCGCTGGGTCGTTGAGGCGGACGGCATCGAGAAGGCCGACCGCCTCGTCGATGCCCTCGAAGAGACAGGCGCGCGGCTCTCCGAGTTTCCGCATCGCGGGAACGTTCCCGAGGAACTGCAAGCGCTCGGGACGACGAACTGCCGAGAGGTCCACTACAAGCCCTACCGGATCATCTACCGGGTGTTCGAGAATCGCGTGATCGTTTACTGCGTCGCCGACGGCCGCCGCGACATGCAGAGCCTGCTGCAGAGACGCCTGCTGCGCTAACGATCGCGCTCGTCGTCCTCTCCGTCCTCCATCATCGGCTTTGCTGCGCCAGTCTTCGTCGCCTTGCGGGGATCGGTGTCGAGGACGATACCCAAGTCATCGAGCTGGGCGTTGGTCTCCCCAATCTCGGCCAGCACCTGCGCCGGGTCGTAACTGCTCGAACAGGTGCAACACGCCGTCAGCGCTGACCCGTTGGCTCGCTAGCGACATCTTGCGAAACGTAGCGACCTCACCCGGGTGCACCGGATAAAGCCAGTAGGCACGCCGGCGGCCAAGCGGATCGAACTCGACGCCCTGGATGATGAAACCGCCTCCGGGCACCTCGCCGGTCTTGCCGGTATCCAGATGATCGGGCTCCAGCAGCTGCAGCTGCAAGGGAACCGGCAGGCCATCGTCGATCCTGCGCTCCCTGATCCTGACCAGGCATTCGCCGCTCTCGGTCATGGCGCGGACGACCAGGGCCTGCAGGCCGTAGAAATCGGTGAGGCCGTCGGCATCACAGCTCTCGGCGAAGCGGGCCCACAGCCTGTCTGCTTGATCGTTGACGCCAGCGTCGCCCGCCCGGGTCCTGGGCATGATGCCGGTGCCGACCAGGTTGCTGACCACCGCCTGCACCGCCTTGGCGGCATAGGGGTTGTTGCGTGCCAGGTCGCGGGTGCGGTCCCGCAGCCGTGCGATGGCGGTGCCTATTTCAGTGTTGGCGCCGGTACCGGCGGCAACCCAGCCGTCGGTGCGGCGGCCGACCCGAGCCCCTTCGTCGCTGCGGCGCAGCGCTGTCATGGCGGTGCGGTTGCGTACACGTCGCAATCCCGCCGCCGGCGACACGAAGCCGACGGTGCGATCAATCCAATTCATAATTCGGAGCTCCGATTGCGCGATGCGAAGCGATGCGTTATTCGTCGCTTTGTCTTGGAGGAGTAGCCGCCCTCCAATCGCGAGAGGGGTGCGCGTCAACACACTTGGCTTTGGCTGTGGCGCGCATGGCCATTTCGGTTTGGCGAGACCTATGGCTCGGATGCGCGCTCCACAGGGAGCCGGGCAGCGGTATTCGGCCATTGGTTCTTCGCCCGGCTTCGCGGACAATCCCGATGCAGCACATTCTGGTGATCTTCGTGACCGTGTTTCTGGCGGAACTCGGCGACAAAACGCAACTCGCAACCCTGCTGTTTGCGGCCGGAGGCCAGCAGCACCCGATTGCGATCTTCCTGGCCGCCGCCGGTGCTTTGGTCGCCTCGACGGCGATCGCGGTGGCACTGGGAACGGCAGGTGCGCACTTCCTGGAGGCGATTCCT
>JAHCKI010000268.1 GCA_026125865.1 Rhodospirillales bacterium | reverse complement strand
TCGAGGACGGAATTGGCCGGACGGCTGGCCGGCGTCGGATAGTCACGCGTTGCAATGGGAAGGACCCGAGGCCGCCGCCCCCAACCTTGTTCGGCATATTGAAATATTGTTTCGGCGAAAGCGCACCAAGTGGTCTTTCCGGCAGCGGTATAGTGGTACGTTCCGTACAGGTCCTTGTCCGAATTCGACAGGCGCCGGGCAATGACGAGGATGGCGGCGGCGATGTCCTTGGCGGCCGTCGGGGTCCCTACCTGATCGTCAACAACATTTAGTGTTGGCCGTTCTTTGCCGATGCGCACCATGGTGCGCACGAAATTGCGGCCGTGGGATGCATAGATCCAACTGGTCCGAAGAATGATATGGGCGTGAAGGGCATTGCGCACCGCCATTTCGCCACCGGCTTTGGAGGCGCCGTAAACATTGATGGGATGAATGGGATCATCCTCACGCCATGGCGTCGTCTTGGTGCCGTCGAAGACGTAGTCGGTGGAGATGTGAATCAAGGGAATGCGCTGGTCGGCGCAGGCTTTCGCCAGGATCCCCGGCGCAATGGCATTGACGGCGTGGGCCTGGTCCGGATTGCTTTCGGCATCATCGACGGCCGTATACGCGGCGGCATTGATCAGAATGTCGGCGCCAGCAATCGCCGCCTTCACGGCCTTGGCGTCGGTGATGTCCAGTGCCGCGCGATCGAACCCTCGAATGTCAAGTCCGGCGGACGTTGCCGCTACCATGAGTTCACGGCCGATCTGGCCGCCGGCTCCGGTCAAGACAATACGCGACAAATCATGGCGCCGAGACGGTGGCGGCACTGGTATCCAATCCCAACCGCTCGCCGCGGTAACGAGAAGCAAAAATACCTTCCCACCAGTCGGGGTGGTCCAGGTACCAGCGAACGGTCTTGGCGAGCCCGGTTTCGAAGCTTTCGACGGGTGACCACTTTAGTTCCTGTTCCACCTTTCGGCAATCGATGGCATAGCGCCGGTCGTGTCCCGGCCGATCATCGACGAAAGCAATCAGTTGGGCATGGGGGATATGGGGCGATTGCGGACACATCTCATCCAAAATGCCGCAAACCTGCCGCGCCACCTCCAGATTCGTTCGCTCCGAACGTCCGCCGATGAGGTAGGTCTCGCCTGCTACACCCTCTTTGTACACGTGCCGTAGAGCACGTGAGTGATCATCCACATGGATCCAGTCCCGGACGTAGTCCCCCTCGCCATATAGGGGAATCGGATCGCCCCGTAGTGCCTTGACGATGATCAGCGGTATCAGCTTCTCAGGGAACTGATACGGGCCGTAATTGTTCGCGCAGTTGGTGACGATGGTCGGCAGACCATAGGTCGTATGCCAAGCACGAACGAAATGGTCGGAGGCCGCCTTGCTGGCGGCGTAGGGAGAATTTGGCCGATAGGGAGATCCTTCGGTGAAAAACCCTTGCGGGCCCAAGCTGCCGTAAACCTCGTCCGTCGACACGTGCAGGAACCGAAAACGCGAACGGGAGTCATTTTTCAATTCTTGCCAATACCGCAAGGAAACATCGAGCAAGTTGGATGTTCCTACGGCATTCGTTTGCACAAAGTCCGCCGGTCCCTCGATCGATCGATCCACATGGGACTCCGCCGCCAGATGCAGCACACCCGTTGGACGATGTTTTTCGAACACGGCTTTCAGGCCCGAAACATCGCAGATGTCCAGCTGATGGAACGAACATTGCGCATTCCCGCGGACATAGTCGACAAGGTCTTGGTTCGCGGCATATGTCAGCTTGTCGATGAGAATGACGGAATAACGATCATCCTCAATGAGTTGGTGAACGAGTGCCGAACCAATAAATCCGGCCCCGCCTGTGACCACAATTCCCATCCGTGTTTACTCCATCTGCGGTTTTATTGTTGTTCGTTTTTTAGGGAGAAATATCGAGGAAGTTCTTTCAGGCGCGGTTGATCTTTGTCGCGTTCGGATAGGGTGGGTTCCGGCGTCGGGGTCGGCCATGTGATGCCGATATCGGGATCATTCCAAAGGACGCCCTTGTCGTGGTCGGCGGAGTACTCGCTGTCGATGGCGTAGTGAACAAGGGTATTCGGAACCAGGGTGCAGAAACCGTGGGCGAAACCGACAGGGATGAAAAGCATACGGAATGCCTCGTCCGTCAACGTCACCCCCACCCAGCGACCGAAACTCGGGGAATCGACCCTGAGATCGACAGCGGCATCGAATACGGCGCCGTGCACCACACGAACCAGTTTCGCGTGGGCGCTAGGCGGTGTTTGAAAATGCATCCCTCGGATGGTTCCGGGGTGAACGGACAGTGATGCGTTCTCCTGAACGATATCCAGTTCGATGCCCGATGCCGTCAAATGAGAGCGTCTGAAAACCTCAGCGAAATACCCCCTTTGGTCGCGGTGAGCATCGAACTCAACCAGCTTGACGTCCGGTATGTCACCAGGCGGACAAGGCTGAACCCGAAGATCTTTCACACCCACCCCGCAATCGCTGTTGACCCATTTCGTCCAGCCGTACCACTGGAAACAACCCGACTCGAATGCCAATGGCAAGCTAGTTATGTCATCAACTACTCTAACACTGCATTTTCCGGCCTTCTATACCCCAAACGCATAAGCTCATTTGCCCAATTTGAACTTGAAACCAACCCGCAATGAGTGTATTCGTATTTTAAAAACACGTTATAGCATTAGTTGCCGTCTCCGCAAATATGCTTGCCATCTGGGACGGTACTTTTCCATATGGCGGTCAATGGCTATGCTCCCAAGAAGCGCCCACAAAAAGCGAGGCGACATGAAATTTCTATTTGTTCATCAAAACTTCCCCGGACAATACAAACATCTGGCGGCGGCCCTGGCCGACGAACAGGGCAATGAAGTGATCGCCATCGGTGAAGAGGGCAACCTCGGCCGCCTAAAACACCCGCAGGTCAAGGAAATCGCCTACCCGGAGCCGCGCGGCGCATCGCCGGAAACGCACCACTATGTTCGCCCCACCGAAACAAGTGTGCGGCGTGGTCAAGCGGTGGTGCGCGAGGCGATCAAGCTTCGTGACAGCGGTTTTTCGCCAAGGGTCATATGTTGCCATCCGGGGTGGGGCGAAGGCCTTTATCTGCGCGACGTATGGCCTGACAGCAAAATGTTGTTCTTCGTCGAATGGTACTATCACAATCGAGGCTTCAACATCGGTTTCGATCCCGAATTCCCGACGACGTTCGACGACCGCTTTCGGGTGCGCACGCGCAACGCGCACCATTTGTTGAGCTATGTCGCCGCCGATTGGTTGGTGACACCGACGCGATGGCAGTACTCGACCATCCCGCCGGAATTCCGCTCCAAGACCAGCGTCATTTTCGACGGCATTGACACGGAAATCGCCGCACCGGATGCCGATGCGACTCTCGGCTTCAAAAGCGGGACCGTTTTAAGCAAGTCGGACGAAGTCATCACCTTCATCAACCGTAATCTGGAACCCTACCGCGGATATCACGTCTTCATGCGCGCCCTGCCGCAGATTCTACGGCGGCGCCCCAATGCTCACGTGGTGATCATCGGCGGTGACGGCGTCAGTTACGGTGATCCGCCAAGAGAGGGCGGTTCCCATAAAGAAATCTACCTCAAGGAAGTGCAAGAAGACCTGGACATGAACCGGGTGCACTTCGTCGGGCGCGTACCCTACGACATGTTTCTAAAGGTCATTCAGGTTTCGTCCGTCCATGTCTATCTCACCGTCCCCTTCGTTCTGTCATGGTCGATGCTGGAGGCGATGAGTGCCGGTTGTTTGGTTGTCGGCTCGCGCACGCCACCTGTCGAAGAGGTCATCACCCACAACGAAAACGGCCTGCTCGTCGATTTCTTCAAGCCGGGGAGCCTCATCGAGGCGGTGGACCGAGTCCTCGATCACCCAACGCGCCTGCAAAGGATTCGCGACAAGGCGCGCAAGGATATCATCGACCGCTACGATCTGAAGACCATCTGCCTACCGGCGCAGTTGGAACTGGTGCGGACGCTGGCCGCCGGAAAAACACCTGAATCTTCTGGCACCTGACGACATTG
>JAHCKI010000267.1 GCA_026125865.1 Rhodospirillales bacterium | reverse complement strand
GGCACGCCGAAGTGTTCCAGCTCATGCACGGCGGGCACCGCCTGCCGGCACATGTATTCGATGGCGTCCTGGTCGCCGAGCCAGTCGGAGCCCTTGACCGTGTCGTACATGTGCCATTCCCACGAGTCCTCGGCCATGTTGCCGAGCGCCGCGCCGATACCACCCTGGGCGGCGACGGTGTGCGAGCGCGTGGGGAAAACCTTGGTGATACATGCCGTCTTCAGTCCCGCCGCGGCGAGGCCGAAGGTCGCCCGCAGTCCGGCGCCGCCGGCGCCGACCACCACGACATCGTACATATGGTCGATGATTGGATATGCGTTTGCCATGTTCCCTTACCCCCAGGCGCCGAGCCACAAAACGGCGATGACACACGAGACACCCAGCGTGAAGAGCGCAAACTTCGTCGCGATCATCACAGCCGTTCTCGCCGCCCCTTGAAGGTAATCTTCAATGACCACCTGCATGCCGATGTAAGCGTGATAGAATAAGACGAGGACCAAAAGGATCATCAGAAGGGCATTACCGAACACACTGATCCACGCCTCGAATGTATCCAGGTCCGCCCCCATCAGAGAGATGACGGCGAAGACAAACCAAATGCAAAGCGGCACCAGCGCAATCGCCGTGACCTTCTGCGCCCACCAGTGGTGAACACCTTCGTTAGCCGTGCCAAGCCCGCGGGCGCGGCCCAAGGACGAGCGCATCTCCATATCAACCTCCCGCTGACGCGTATGCGGAAATCAACGTGATCAAGGTCAGGACAACCGCGAATCCGACCATGACCATCCCGGACTGTCTCAGCTGTGGGAGTTCGAAGCCCCACCCGAAATCCCACAGGAGATGGCGAACGCCATTGCCCAGGTGGTAGAACAGAGAAAAAGTAAATCCCCAAAGCATGAGATGCCCAAACCAGGAACCAAGAAAGCCCTGGGCAGTATCGAACGCCTCTGGTCCATAGAGGCCGGACACCAGCCACCACGTAAGGAACAATGTCCCAATCGTGAGGAACACGCCCGTTGCGCGGTGCAATATGGACAACACTGAGGTGATCTGAGGCCGGTAGACCTGAACGTGTGGTGATAGAGGACGATTTCCGGACGCCATTAGGAAACCCCTTATACTTCCAACCCTTCCCGCATGTGCGAAGACGCATCTTAAGGCTCCGCACGAGCCCAAGTCAATCTTCGCATATGCAGAAATCGTTAATTGCCGCTATGGCTGAACAAACGCCCTGACCGACAATTTTTTCGCGCAGCAATATTGCGACTAGTTCTTATTTTCGTTTGGTCGGGCCGTCGGCTCGACTGCGCGTATTCCGCGATTTTTTTGGCGGCCACTTGATGAAGGGGCGAAATCGGGGTTCGCCACCTTGATTTAGGGGTGGTCGGTTCTTGACGGCTTCAGATTCGCCGCCTTCGGTGTCCGTGCGGTGTGCGAGAGGCTCAGGCTGCATCAGGCCCGAGTCTCCCCGGTGCGCGCTCTACATGTTCGAGAACGCGTCGATGATTCTCAGGATACCAGGGCCGATGAGGACGATCATCAATGTCGGCAGGATGAAGATGATCAGGGGGACGGTCAAGACGGCCGGCAGCTTGGCCGCCTTTTCCTCTGCTTTCAGCATGCGTTCGTCGCGATATTCGGCGGAGAGAACCCGCAGCGACTGAGCCAGAGGCGTGCCGTAGCGCTCCGTTTGCTGCAACGTATTGACGACACCGCGAATGGACGGCAGGTGGCAGCGTTTGGTCAGGTTGTCCAGGGCTTGGCGGCGATCGGGAAGAAAGCCCAGTTCGACCGCGGTCAACCCGAACTCCTCGGCGATCTCGGGCGTGGCGCGCGCCATTTCCTTCGATACCCGGGTCAACGCCGCATCCAGGGACAGGCCCGCCTCGGCGCAAATCACCAGGAGGTCGAGCGCGTCCGGCAGGCCTTTCTGCAACAGCTTTTCGCGCTTGGCGATGGCGTTCTTCACGAATATTTCGGGCGCGTAGAAACCGAGAATGACAAACCCGAGCGGTAGTACGTTCTGTGTGGTCGGCGGCAAATCCATGATGCCGAGACCCTGGATGAACAGGAAGGCGGCGCCGCCGAACACGAACGGCATGCACAGCTTCATGAACATAAAGACGATCAAGGCATCCTTGCTGCGCCATCCGGCACGGGAAAGCAGCTCGACGATGCCGCCCGCCGCCTTGGATTTCGCCAGATTGAGGCGTCTCACCACCTGTTGCATGAAGCCGAGGGCGGCGACGTTTCGATGCTGATTGCGCTTCGTCGTCTGATAGCCGGCCTTCAGTTCGTTCTGACGCTGGCGTATGCGCTGCATGCGGCCGCTGACCGGATCGCGGGTGAGAAGGGCGCTCCAGATCGCCAGCACCGTCGCCGAGGCGGCGACCGCCGCCATGCCGATGAACACATCCTCGGCAGCGACACCCATGAGTGCGAAGGGGTCTGCGCTCATATCTCGAACCGAACCAGTTTAGCCATGACAGCGATACCCATCCCCATGCTGGCGATGCCGGCGCCCACCATCGCCATGCCGCGCGGATCGTTGAACAGTTCGGACGCGTATCCGGGATTCAGAAGGTTAACCAGAGCGAACATGATGAACGGCAGCGAGCCGAGGATGTAGGCGCTGGCCCGGGCTTCACCGGAAAGCGCCTTGACCTTCAGTTTCATCTGCCGCCGTTTGCGAAGGATATCGCCGAGGTTCGCCAGCGTTTCCGCGAGATTGCCGCCGGTTTCCTGTTGGATGGAAAGGCTGATGACGAAGAAGTTGAACTCCGGGATTTCCAGCCGTGCCGCCGTTTGCCACAAGGTTTCGTCCAGTTTCTGACCAAACTTGACGTTGTCCATGATGGTGCGGAATTCGAGACCCACGGGGTCGGGGATTTCTCGGCCCACGACCGCCATCGATTCCGACACCGGCAAGCCGGACTTGAGGCCGCGAACGATGAGTTCGATGCCCTCGGGAAACACCGCCAGGAAGTTCTTCACTCTGCGACCGATCAGAAATCCGATCCCCATGTGCGGCAGTCCGAGACCGAGGAACACGGCGACCAGACCGGACAGGGTCATGGAATACCCGAACACGAACGCACCCACCCCGAACACGATGGCGCCAAGTAACACGTTGCAGAACAGGTAGGTGCCGAGAGTTATGTCGAAACCGGTACGCCGCAGGCGGCTGGTCAGGTTCGCTTGACGCGGCATCAGGCGCTTGGCGAGGTCTTCCAAGCCCTTGATGCCTTGGCTTTGCGTGCGAAGGATGCTGCCGTCGCCTACCGACGTGGGCGACGTGGGCGATGACCGGCCCAGTTCACCTTTCACCAGGCGATGGGCGCGCTTGCGCACTTGCGCTTCCGGCGACATCGAACTGCCGATGGCAACAGCGATGGCCAGCAAGGCCATCAGAACGCCTACGAAGATGATCCCGATCTCAAACGTCATGATCAGTCCTCGGCATTTGAAATCGCCGACATCAAGGCTCTGTCGAGACCAAAGTACTGGGCGCGGGTCGTAAAGTGGGGGCGGAGCCCCGAAGACTTGAATTTGCCGGTCAATTTGCCGTCCGATCCTTCGCCCGTGTACTCGAAGGTAAACAGGTCCTGGGTGGTAATGATTTCGCCCTCCATGCCCACGACCTCGGTGACATGGGTAATGCGGCGGACGCCGTCGCGCATGCGGGCGATCTGGACGATCATATTGACCGCCCCGGCGATCTGGGAGCGCACCGCTTCGTTGGGAAGCTTGATGCCGGTCATCGCCACCATGTTTTCGAGACGAGTCAAGGCCTCGCGCGGCCGGTTGGCGTGGACTGTACACATGGAGCCATCGTGGCCGGTATTCATGGCCTGCAACATGTCGAGCGCCTCACCGGCGCGGATTTCACCCAGGATCACGCGATCGGGACGCATGCGGAGGGCGTTTTTGACCAGGTCGCGCTGGGTAATCTCACCATGTCCCTCCAAGTTGGGAGGACGGGTTTCGAGGCGCACCACATGGGGCTGCTGCAACTGCAATTCGGCCGCGTCCTCGATGGTGACGATGCGCTCGCCGGGATCGATCATGCGC
>JAHCKI010000266.1 GCA_026125865.1 Rhodospirillales bacterium | reverse complement strand
GTCGATCCCGCGCGCGAGGCCCGAAACCACCATGACACCGGCGTCCCCCAGATCTTTGGCGAGACGTTCGGCCAGGCGCAGTCCATTGGCCGACGCGTTGCGGGTGCCGACAATGGCCATCGTCTTCCGGGCGAAAACATCGCTTTCCCCGAGAACGCTGAGCAGCGGCGGTGCGTTTTCGATGTGCGCGAGAAGCGGCGGATAGTCAGGTTCGCCCCAAGCCACCAAGCGGGCATTGAGGGCGGCGAGGCTCTCCATCTCGCGCTCGGCCGATGCGCTGGGATAAATGCCGATGGTTTTCCGGCGCCCACCCCGGCGCGATAGGTCGGGCAACGCTTGCAGGGCGCTCGTCGCCGTGCCGAATTGTTCTATAAGACGGTAAAACGTTATCGGGCCAACGTTTTCCGAGCGAATCAACCGCAAGCGATCGCGACGTTCGATGTCGGTGAGTAGTGTCGTCATGACCTCCAACATCCAAGATATTCAGTGTGCAACCTAAGGCATAGCCTAAGGATCGGCAAATCATCGAAAAAGCGAACAACCAGACAACTTGCCTTACGGTGGCGAAGGGCCCACATATGAACGGCTGGCGAGGTTGTCGTCCTCGGTTTGCACGATCGCTGGAAAGGCCGCATGACATGTCGTCGTCGTTGGGAACGGGAGTGCACGAGATGAAAGCGCGCTTGCTTGCAGGGGCAGTGGTTTTGATCGCGTTGGTGTTCGCGGTACCGCCGAGCCGTGCCGAGAGCCAAGCGGAGATCGATGCTTTCGTCAAAAAAGCGGAAGCGACCGTCGATACCTTCGCCGCCGATCCCCATGTGCTTCAGCAATTTCGTGCTTTGGCGCCAAAAGCCAAGGGAGTCCTTATTATCCCGACCAACGTCAAAGGCGGCTTTATCCTCGGCGGCAGTGGCGGGCACGGCGTCATGCTCGCTCGCGACCCGGCGACGGGATCGTGGAGCTATCCGGCGTTTTACGTTCTCGGTTCGGTGACGCTGGGCTTGCAAATTGGCGGTGAGGTCTCGGAAATCGTCATGCTGTTGATGAGCCAAAGCGGGGTTGACGCGCTTCTCAGCGGTAGTCTCAAGCTTGGCGCCGATGTCAGCGTCGCAGCCGGTCCGGTCGGCGCTGGCGGCAAGGCGCAGACCGCCGATGTTCTCGCCTGGGCGCGATCGAAGGGTGCCTATGCCGGCCTCAATCTCGAGGGTGCAGTGGTCGAGACGAAGGATAGCTGGAATACAACCTATTATGACAAACCGGGCATTCGACCCCTTGAGATATTGGTAAACCGCACGGTGAAAAACCCTGGGGCCGATGCGCTGCGAAATGCCGTCGGCAAGTTTGCCGGAACCAACTGAACACGAGGGATTTGGGGCGTTTGGCCAAGTTTTTCGCGGCTTTCCCGCCGCCCCGGACTGTGTCGATAAGATCACATCTTTCGAAAAATTCGATGGATTTTGTTACAAAGGGTTGACGCAACCTTAGCGAGTACATACATTGACCGCAATGATAGTTGAACAGGGCTTGTAGGGAGCCGGAACGAAAGGGAGGCGTGGTCCGCCAGATGGCATCTGCGCCACCGTTTTTTTTTATCAACCATCGTAGATGGCTGCCCTCGGGGGTGGACCGATAAACACAGAGGCTGACATGACATATGAATCAATGGCGTTGCTGCGTGACGGATTTGATCCGGATGGGAGCGAGTTTGCGCCGTTCGGAAGCACCGCCGAATGGGTGACCGAGCAGGATCAAGGCGGGCGTGCCTCCCACGTCAACGAGGACGATCAACCTTACGATCCGCTCAGGTATTGGGATATCTACGAGGGCACCGACTAACCTTCCTTCCCCTGATCGCGCCTCGATCGAGCCCATCGCCGGTTGGGCCGAAGACTAATCTGATCTGATCTGCAAAAACCGAATAGTCAGTGTCGTCCGCCGATCCGTGGTTCTTCACCTCGGATCAGGCGGGTGATGTTGGCGTGATGTCGGATAACGCCGAGGACCGCGAGCAGGGCGGCAACAACGCCGTGCTTTTGGTCGACGAGCCAGACCATCACGAACGGTGAGATAACCAGGGCGACGAGGGCCGCCAGGGACGAGTACCGGAAAATGACCGCCATCGCGAGCCAGATGGCGCAGGCGATGAGGCCGACGGGCCAGGAAAGCGCCAGAAGCACGCCGAGGGTCGTCGCGACACCCTTACCGCCACGAAAATGGAGCCATACCGGAAAGTTGTGGCCGACAACGGCGAACAACCCGGCGAGCAGGGCATGGTCGGCGCCCCACAATCCCATGATGATGACGGCAATCGCGCCTTTGCCGCCATCCAGGAGCAAGGTCGCGGCCGCCAGCTTCTTGTCGCCCGTGCGCAGCACGTTGGTGGCGCCGATGTTCCCCGATCCGATGGCCCGAATATCACCCTTGCCGGCGAGGCGGGTCAGCAGCAGACCAAAGGGAATCGAGCCGAGGAGGTAGCCAACCAACGCCGAAAGTTGGTGGAGGGCCGTGATTCCCAGTCCGGTGTCCGGCATCGCTTAGGCGCCGATGGAATAGACGCGGCGGCCGTCGACCACCGTCAGGAGCACACGGCCCTGCACGGGCCGATAGTCAAACGGCGTATTCTTGGACTTGCTGTGTAGCTCGTACTCACGAACCTGCCACGGCCGATCGAGATCGAAAAGCGTCAGGTCGGCGGGCGCGTTCTTGGCAAGGTGCCCGGCGGGCAAACCCATCAAGTTGGCCGGTTTGCTGGTCAGCAATCGCAGGACATCCAGCAACGGTAGCTGTCCGTTGTGATAGAGTTCAAGCGAAACGGCGAGCAGCGTCTCCAGGCCGACACCGCCAAACGCCGCCTGACTGAACGGCAGTCGCTTGGCATCCTCGCTCTGAGGCGCGTGATCGGAGGCGATGGCGTCAATGGTGCCGTCGATGAGCCCCTGTATAACGGCGAGGCGATCGTCCTCGCCTCGCAACGGTGGCGACAGTTTGGCGAAGGTTCGGTAATCGCCGACGGCGTTTTCGTTCAATGCGAAGTAGGGCGGCGCCGTGTCGCAGGTGACATCCAGCCCCCGCGCCTTGGCCGCGCGCACGGCGTCAATGGCGGCCGCCGTCGAAAGGTGCGCGAAATGGATGCGGCCATCGGTCAATTCGGCAAGCCGCAGATCCCGCTCCACCATGATGACTTCGGCCTGCCGGGGAATTCCCGACAAACCCAGTCGGGTCGAAACTTCGCCCGCGTTCATGTCACCGTTCTCGGCCAAGGTCGGCTCTTCGGCGTGTTGAACGATGATCAACCCGAAGCTGCGCGCATAGCTTAGGGCCTGGCGCATGACTTGCGCATTGGCGATCGAGCGAACGCCATCGGTGAAGGCAACCGCGCCGGCATCGGAAAGCAACCCGATTTCCGCGAGTCTGTTCCCCAAGAGACCCTGGGTTATGGCGCCATAGGTGTAAACCTTGGTCAGGCCGAGAAGTCTTGCCCGCCGCGCGACGAACTCGACCACCGACATGTCGTCGATGACGGGATTGGTGTTGGGGAGACACACCATGGAGGTGACGCCGCCCGCTGTCGCCGCTTCACCCGTCGACGCCAGGGTTCCCTTGTGCTCTTCGCCGGGTTCGCGCAATTGTACGCGGATGTCCACAAGACCGGGGCAAAGACAGTGGCCTTCGGCGTCGATGATCGTCGTGCCTTCCGGGACACTGTCGGCCGACATGTGAGGCCCGAAATCAGCAATCATTTCACCATCGGTGACGAGGCCGCCCATGGTGTCAAGGTCGGTCGCGGGATCGAGGAGCCTGGCATTGACGAAGGCCAATCGGCGCGGCGCCTTGTCAATGTGGAACGTCATGACTGTCTCGCTTCTGCCAGATGCATGGGTCACAGGTTCCGAGACAGCGAGCGGGAAGCGTTTTCCATCAATAGCGACAGGCAGGCCATGCGCACCGCCACTCCCATTTCCACCTGCTCATGAATCACGCTGCGGCTGAAGTCATCCGCAACCACCGAATCGATTTCGACACCTCGGTTCATCGGCCCGGGGTGCATGATCAGGGCCTCGGGATTCGCGCAGGCGAGTT
>JAHCKI010000265.1 GCA_026125865.1 Rhodospirillales bacterium | reverse complement strand
CGATGGCGCCGGCCTTGTGCGCGGGGTAGCCGGCCTTCTTCATCAGCGGAATGGTGATGACACCGGTCGACACCGTGTTGGCGACGGCCGAGCCTGAGATCGACCCCATCAGCCCGGAGCCGAGGACCGCCACCAACCCGGGGCCGCCGACGAAGCGTCCGGCGACGCTGCGCGCCAGGTTGATGATGAAGTCGCCTGCGCCGGAGCGAACCAGGAATGCTCCGAATAGAATGAACATGAAGACGTAGGTGGAGGATATCCGGGCGATGGTACCGAACATCCCGTCGGCGCCGAAGAAGTTGCGGAACAAGACCGTTTCCACCGACAAGCCGGGAAACTGAAAGACGCCGCCGACATAACGCCCCCACCAAGCGACATAGGTGAGCGAGACGACGATGAGAACTGGAATGAGCCACCCAGTGGTGCGGCGGGTGAACTCGATGGCGAGCGCTATTCCGAGGATGGATACGATCCAGTCAAGGGGCAGGAAGGTGACGCCCCGATCGAACAACGCCTGCTCGTTGTAGATCAGATAGGCGACGCTAAGCACCGCGAGCAGCCCGATGATTCCATCGATGGGCAACAGCGCGCGTTGCAGCGGTCCATGCCGCGTTGCCATGAGTGGATAGCTCAGCGCACACAGGAAGCCGAACAAGCCGAAATGAATGGCGGATGTCCAAAGCTCGGAAAGGGTTCCGAGGGTGTTGAAATAGACATGAGCCAGGGAGGTGACGATTCCCACCCAGAATACAATGCGGCCGGCGAGGGTGTTTTCGCCCCGCACCGCCGCCTGGGATTCACCGGTTTCGGTATCGAGATCAGCATGATCGTCCGTCATACCGCGGCCTTTCTCGTGCCCATCAGAGCGCCCGGTTGACGGGACAGGGGCGATCACCCCTGTCCCCCACGCCGGCCGACTATTTCGGCGGCATCAACTTTTCCGGGATCTTTACGCCCGCTTCCTGGTAGTACTTGGCCGCGCCGGGATGGAGCGGAAACGGCAGACCGCCGATGGCCTTTTCTAGAGCCATGGCCTTGGTTGCCTTGTGGATGCCCTGGAGGAACGCCAGGTTTTCGTAAATGGTCTTGGTGATCTTGTAGACCGCTTCTTCGTCAACATCGTCCCGCACGGCGAGGAAGTTTGGCTGGGCGATGGTCTTGATCTCTTGAGTCTGGCTCGGATAGGTGTCCGCCGGAATCACGTAGCGGGTCCAAAGCTCCAGCCCGGCCGCCTCGTTGGCCTTGACCACCTGCTCGTCGGTGAAGTCGAGCACCCGCATCTTGTCGCCGAGCGCCGCCGCGGCTTGGGTTATGGCGGAGACGGGGTCGCCGGCCGGTATATTCATGCCGTCGATGGTGCCGTTCTGGAGGGCGTCGGCGCTGGGGCCGTACCCTTGGTACACGATGTCGAACGTAGCGTCGGGATCGATGCCGAGCCCTTCAAGAATCGTCCGGCCCGATCCCTCGGTTCCGGAGTTGCGCTTGCCGATCGAGAACTTCTTGCCCTTGAGGTTCATCATATCGGACATGTCACCGTTCTTGACGTTTTCGGCGTTGACGACGAAGTGCTCGACGTTCTGCCACAGCATGCTGACTGAGCGCAGGTTCTTCTGCGGGCCGTCCGCCTTGACTTGGCCGGTGCCATTCCAGGCCCACGCGCCGTAAAGGCCCTGCAGGATGGCGAACTGGGCCTGGTTCTCCCGCAACAGCTTGACGTTTTCACCGGAACCGGCGGATGTGATCGCCGACATGGCGATCTTTTCCTTGGGCTGCAGCTTGACCTTCGTCAGGGTGGCCAGCGCGACACCCACGGGATAGTACGTTCCACCGGTGGTCGCCGTCGCCATAATATAGGATCGTTCTTCCTGCGCTTGCGCCGGGGCCCAAGCAAAAGCAGCCGCGGTGAGCGACAAAGCAAGAACAGCACGTCTTCCGACAAAACAATTCATTTGATTTCCTCCCGAACCGTTCAAATCTGTTCGATGTGGTTTTCGGAGCCGGTGTGAATTTGGCGGTTATTCTCTGCTCACATGACCGACGTTGAATCTCATTCTCGGTATCCGGTTTGTGGGGTCAAGAAGAAATGCGGATTGTTTCATGGTTGGGCGGTTTCGGCCGCCGTTGATCCGCACCAGAGATGGCTGCCGCTGAACGGCATAGGAAATGAAAGCAACCCTTTCCTTGCCGTCGAGGTTTTCGTAAACGCTGACCATGAGCCCAACGGATCAAACAGTTTCCACCGAAAACCTGTCGCTGGTCGTAACCGCTGTCACCGGCGTGCAGACGTTGATCACCATGAGCGCCCTGTTGCCCGCGGCGATTGCGCCGGAGTTGTCGGCCGATCTTGGGGTCGGGACCGCCTTCATCGGTTATCAGATCGCCATCGTCTACGGCGCCGGCATGGTCACGTCCATCGTTGGCGGCAGTGCCGTGCGGTGTTTCGGGGCCTGTCGAGTCAGCCAAGGGGCGCTGGCGCTATGCGCGGTCGGAACGGCGCTCGCCATGTTTCCGTGGCCCGGCACTTTCGCGCTTGCATCCATCCTGATCGGCTTTGGCTATGGCCTCACCAATCCAGCGTCGTCGCATCTGCTCGAACGGGTCGCCGTGGTCGGCAACCGCAATTTGGTATTTTCCATCAAGCAAACCGGCGTGCCCTTGGGCGGTATTGTCGCCGGCCTGTTGGCGCCGGCACTGACGGTCACGGTTGGCTGGCCGTGGGCGTTCGCCTCCAGCGCTGTCGCGGCGGTCGCGGCGATTGCTGCTTTGCAGCCGATCCGACTTCGTTGGGATGCGGATCGGGATCCAACCACGCCGCTCCTAGGTTCGCCATGGTCCGATATCCATCTCGTGTGGACGCTTCCAACGCTACGCTGGCTGTCATTGGCGGCACTGTGTTTCGCCGCCGTGCAACTGTGTTTGACCTCGTTTTTGGTGGCGTTGCTGGTCGAGGAGTTGCACTTCGGGTTGGTCGAAGCCGGGGTCCTCCTTGGCTTTGTCCAAGCTTCGGGTGCCGTGGGTCGACTATTCTGGGGGTGGTTGGCCGATCGCGTGCGTGACGGTTTCGCGGTCCTGCTCGGTATGACGGGTGTGACAGCGCTTGGGGCGGGCGCCGTCGTCTTTCTGGGGCCGGACACGACCGTGGCAGTTGTATTCATCACGTTCGTCGTGCTCGGATTTACGGCGATTGGTTGGAACGGCGTCTATCTCGCCGAAGTGGCGCGCGCCAGCCCGCGGGAACGTATTAGTAGAGCGACAGGTGGTTCGCTGGTGTTCACTTTTGCCGGTGTGCTCTCCGGTCCGCCGGTGTTCGCGTTCGTGTCCGGCGAACTTGGTTCGTTCACCGGCACTTTCGCGTTTCTCGTCTTCGTGACCTGCGGCGGGTGGCTTTCGATTATTCTATCCCGCAGGGAAAGCCGCGTCGGCGGGAAGGGTTCGTAGATCAGACGGGGGACAACGGAAGCTTCCGCCCCATATGATCTCAAGAAAGGAGAGGCCGCATGAATTTCTATGATTGCAGGACCGCACCGAGTCCGCGCCGCGTGCGTATCTTTTTGGCGGAGAAGGGGATTGAACTGCCGACCGAACAGGTTGATCTCCGGCAGGGTGAGCATTTGCAACCCGAATTCCGAAAAATCAATCCATGGTGCACGGTGCCCGTGCTGGTTCTCGATGACGGCACCGCGATCAGCGAGGCTATCGCTATCTGCCGGTACATCGAGGAAAAGTGGCCCGATCCACCTCTCATGGGTCGTGGTGCGGAGGATAGAGCTGTCGTGTCCATGTGGGAGCATCGCTGTGAGGTTGATGGCTTTGTCGCTGCGCAGGAAGCGTTCCGAAACGCTTCCCGGGGATTGAAGGGGAGGGCCCTGACCGGAGCGTCAGATGTCGAGCAGATCCCTGAATTGGCGGTGCGCGGCCGCGAGCGGACTGAGCGGTTTTTTCGTGCGCTCGACGAGCGTTTGTCGGAAGTTCCCTATGTCGCCGGTGAGCAATTCACCATCGCCGACATCACCGCACTGGTCGCCGTCGATTTCGCCGGTTGGAGCAAGCTGACAATCCCCGAGGATCTCAGCAGTGCCCGCCGATGGTACGAGGTTGTCAGC
>JAHCKI010000264.1 GCA_026125865.1 Rhodospirillales bacterium | reverse complement strand
CGATTCCGTTTCGTAGCCCAGGAACTCGGTGGCGCCGACATCCTCGCGGATGGCGAACCATACTTCTTCCGTGGCGGCGTCGCCGGAGCCGGCCCACGCCTTGCGGGCGGCGTTCCGCTGCCGGTCCATCGCGGCATTGAAACCATCCACATCGACAGCAATCTCCTCGGCCTTCAAGGCGTCCTGGGTCAGATCAAGGGGAAAGCCGTATGTGTCATAGAGTTTGAACGCCGTCTCGCCATCGAGAACGCCGCCCGACGAGAGCTTGCGGGTGGCCTCGTCCAACAGTCGCAAGCCCCGATCGAGGGTCCGCTTGAAGCGCGTTTCCTCCAGCCTCAAAGTCTCGGTGATCAGGTCCTGGGCGCGCACCAGTTCCGGATAAGCGGAGCCCATCTTGGCCACCAGGGCCGGCAACAACCGCCACATGAGCGGTTCCTCGCAACCGATCAGATGGGCATGGCGCATGGCCCGCCGCATGATGCGACGCAACACGTAGCCGCGCCCCTCATTGGACGGCATCACCCCATCGGCGATGAGGAAGCTGGAGGCGCGGAGATGATCGGCAATGACCCGGTGCGACATGCGGTTCGGGCCGGCAGGATCGGTGCCCGTCGCTTCGGCCGAGGCGTGGATCAGCGCCTGCAGTAGATCGATTTCGTAATTGTCATGGGTGCCCTGCATCACCGCGGCGATTCGCTCGAGGCCCATACCGGTATCGATCGACGGACGAGGCAGCGGGACGCGCTGTTCCGGTGTCACCTGCTCGAACTGCATGAACACGAGGTTCCAGATTTCGATGAAGCGGTCACCGTCCTCATCGGCGCTACCCGGCGGACCACCGGGGATATGGTCGCCGTGGTCGTAGAAGATCTCCGAGCACGGCCCGCACGGGCCCGTGTCGCCCATGGACCAGAAGTTGTCGGACGTGGGAATGCGAAGGATCTTTCGCTCCGGCAGGCCGGCAATCTTCTTCCACAGGTCGAACGCTTCGTCGTCCTCGGCATAGACCGTGACTAGGAGGCGATCGGAGGAAAGTCCGTATTCCTTCGTCACCAGGTTCCAGGCCAATTCGATGGCCAGGTCCTTGAAATAGTCCCCAAACGAGAAATTGCCGAGCATCTCGAAGAAGGTGTGGTGACGGGCGGTGTACCCCACATTCTCCAGATCGTTGTGTTTGCCGCCGGCGCGGACGCACTTCTGAGACGTGACGGCGCGATTGTAGTCCCGCTTCTCTACCCCGGTGAAAACGTTCTTGAACTGCACCATGCCGGCGTTGACGAACATCAGCGTCGGGTCATTGCGCGGAACCAACGGGCTCGAATCGATGATGCGGTGGTCGAATCGCGCGAAGTAATTCAGAAAAGCCTTGCGGATATCGTTGACGGTCTGCATGGCGGTTACGTGAAACGTCCCTTTCCGATGGGCAATTGTTTTTCAGTTCTTCCGCTTTTACCGGCTCCCCCAGCCACTGTCCAGGAACGCCATGGCGGCCGTGGGACAACGGCAAGGGAACCGGATGTCGAGCGATGGGTGACGCCATCGAACCGTTTCACACGACGCGCATGCAAATCGAGAAAGCTACGACATATAGCGTGCAACTCTATATATTGACAATTCCACCGATTTGCTTCACGATATGTGGAAACTGAAGCCTTGGACATAGCAGGGAAAAACAAGCAAAATTCTCGTAATGCGTGTTTAATAAAAATAAATGTATCTTTTGCTTGCAATCCCTCCCCAAAGGTGCCACTATTTTTGAGTGTTCAACGAAGAAAATACGACTTTGGAGGGTGGCGCTGGCCGAATTGGAGTTTGGAGCAGACAGATGGCGAATCTCCGCAACGTCCAAGACTTGAGCCAAAATTTGTATCATCACCAATGGGGCTCACTCGATGAGTGGGTGCAATCGGTTCACGCCCTTGCCGACCTGAACGACGACGAAATCGACGCCCTCACCCGCCCGAAACCCATGACCCCCGAAGCTGCCATCCTGACCTAACACCACGAGCTGCGCCGCGCCGCGGACCTTCTCACCGAACGCCTCTTCATATCGCAGACAATCGCTTGTTTCCCTTGCGCCTACTCGGGAATGGCCTCACCCGAGATAGCGCTGCTGGAGGTGGCGCTTGAAGCTGTCGGTCGCGAGGGGACTGCCGGTCGCCGCTACAAGCAATTCCGACGTGGACAACTGCGACGCCTTGCCATGGATTTCGCGCCGAAGCCAGGCCAACAGCGGCGCAAAGTCGCCGTCCGCTATGCCGGACACAATGGCGGCGTCGCCGTTGCGGGCCGCTTCGAAGATCTGCGCCGCGGCAAGGGCGCCGAGGGTATATGTGGGGAAGTAGCCCCAGGCGCCGTCATACCAATGGATATCCTGTAGACAGCCGAGACGGTCGGTCGGCGGCTTGAGGCCGAGCAGGCGTTCCATGCCTTCGTTCCACGCGGCCGGCAAGTCGCGCACCTCCAAATCGCCGGCGATCAGCGCCCGTTCCAACCGATAGCGCAGGATGACATGGGCGGGATAGGTGACTTCGTCGGCGTCGACGCGAATGAAGCCAGGCTCGACCCGCGTATAGAACCGATAGAGATTGTCGCTTTCCCAGGCCGGGCCCTCGCCGCCGAACGTCTCCTTCGCCATCGGCGCCAACAACACGACAAAGTCTCGAGAGCGGCAAACCTGCATCTCCATCAACAGCGACTGGCTTTCGTGAAGCGCCATGCCGCGCGCCTCACCCACCGGCTGCCGCCGCCAAGCGGGCGGCAACCCGCGCTCATAGAGGGCATGGCCGGTCTCGTGCAGAACGCCCATCAGCGCCGACGCGAAGTGCCCCTCGTCATAGCGGGTGGTGATGCGGACATCGTCCGGCACCCCGCCGCAGAAGGGATGAAGGCTGACGTCGAGGCGACCGTGATCGAAGTCGAAGCCCAGCATCCCCATCAGCCGCACCGCCAAGGCGCGTTGGCTGTCGATGGGGAACGGCCCCTCCGGCGCCACAATCGCGGCCTGCTGCGCTTGGCGCTCCAGCACCTGCCCAAGAAAATCCGGGAGAAACGCTTCCAGCTCACCGAACACCCGATCGATGTCCTGCGCTCGGCCGTCGGGCTCGTACGCATCGAGGAGCGCGTCGTAGGGCGACAGCGACAGAGCTTGCGCCTTGGCTTCGGCCGTTTCGCGCACCAGGCTCAGGACGGTCTCCAGCTTCGGAAGGACCGTGGGGAAATCGTCGTCGGCTCTCGCGTCGCGCCAAGCGGCCTCGCACGCCGACGTCGCCCGCGACAGGCGCTCGACCTGATTCTCGGAGAGCGCGGTGGCGTGAGTCCATTTCCGCCGCATCTCCCGCAGGTTGGCCGCCCGCCAAGCGTCCAGGGTGTCGTCACCATCGGCCGCAGCAAGCCATTCGCCGGTTTCAGGGGCCGCCAACATGGAATGACGGACGGTCGCCAAGACGGCGAGCTGTTCGGCCCGCGCTTCGGCGCCTCCCTTTGGCATCATTGTCGCCAAGTCCCAATGCAGCATACCTTCGGCATCGCCGAGGGCCTGCACCTTTCCGAACAATTCCTCAAGCTGGGCGTACGCGGTCACTGCCAGCTTCGACGTCACACCGGCAACACTTGAAGCCCGCGATCGACGAGCAGTGCCACGAAAATGAGAAACAGATAGAAGATGGAGTAGAAGAACAGCGAGCGCGCCGTCGCCAACCCATCGTCCCGCCACACCCGCACGACCTGATACAAGAATCCGCCGCCCAGCACCACGGCGGCAACACCATACAGCATGCCGGAAAGACCGATAGCGACGGGCATCAGGGTGGCGGGCAACAGGATGAGGGTATAGATCAGGATTTGTCGCCGCGTTTCGCGATCACCGGCGACGACGGGGAGCATGGGCACGCGCGCCTTCTCGTAATCGCTGCGGCGGAACAGGGCCAGCGCCCATGAATGCGGCGGTGTCCATAAAAATATGATGGCGAACAAGATAAAGGCGCCGAGACCGAGATCGCCGGACGCCGCCGCCCATCCGATCATCGGCGGTAGGGCACCGGAAGCACCGCCGATGACGATGTTCTGCGGCGTCCGCCGCTTCAGCCACATGGTGTAGATGAAGA
>JAHCKI010000263.1 GCA_026125865.1 Rhodospirillales bacterium | reverse complement strand
AGGCGAAGACTGGCGACGTGCGATCCGGCTGCGCGACCAGGTTCGCGCCGCCATCCTCACCCACTGCGGCGAGCCCGACCTGAATCAGGAACGCGTGGAGTGGTGACGGATCTCTCCCATCGAAAGGACACTCGAAATCAGGATTGGGAAAACACATGAACTATGAACATCTCGGCAAGGCGCCGCGCGTTGACCCGTCGGCGCGCGTGGCGCCGAACGCCACCCTTTGCGGCGAAGTGACCATCGGCGCCAACACCGCCATCGGTTTCGGCGCGGTGCTGACGGCGGAAAGCGGGCCGATCGTTGTCGGGGCCAATTGCGTGATCATGGACACCGCCGTGATTCGCGGTATTCGCGACTATCCGGTCACGATCGGTGACAACGTGCTGGTGGGTCCTCGCGCTTACCTCACCGGTTGCACGGTCGAAGACAATGCGTTTCTGGCGACCGGCTGCTCGGTGTTCAACGGCGCGCACATCGGCGAACGAGCCGAGGTATGCATCAACGGCGTTGTCCACATCCGCACCGTTCTGGCGGCGGATGCCACCGTGCCCATCGGCTGGATCGCCGTCGGGAATCCGGCTGCGATCCTGCCGCCAAAGGATCACCATCGCATTTGGGCCGAACAAAAACCCCTCGACTTCCCCCGCACCGTATTTGGCATCGACAGACCGCCGGAAGGGGAATCGATCATGCCGGACGTCATGCCCCGCTACGCCCACTTTCTCGGCAAGCACCGTGACGACCGCGCCATGGATTGAGCTGGATCAGCATTCGATGGCCTCGAACAGGGTGGAGATGCCGAGGCCTCCGGCAATGCCGAGTGTGGCGAGCCCTATCCGCCCGCCTGAACGGCGCACAAGCTCGGTAAAGAGGCGGACGACGAGAATCGCCCCAGAGGCGCCATAGGGGTGTCCCAGGGCAATGGCGCCGCCGCCGACGCTGACCTTGTCCTGCGGGATCGCAAGGACGTCGAGACAGGCGAGAACCTGCGCCGCAAACGCTTCGTTGAACTCCACAACGTCGACATCGTCTATGCGGCGGTCCGAGAGGCGCTCATACAGTCGGCGGGTCGACGCGATGGGGCCGGTGCCGAGAACGTTCGGATCGACACCGGCAACCGCGCTGTCGACGAACCGCAAGCCGGCCCGCCTTCCCATTTCCTCGAACCGGCGCCATGACACCATCACGACGGCCGCGGCACCATCGTTGATGGGGCACGCATTGCCGGCCGTTACCGAGCCGCCGGCTTTGAACACCGGTGGCAAAGCGGCAAGCGCTTCCAGGCTGGTGTCCGCGCGCGGGCATTCGTCCTCGCTGACCAGTGCGCCTTGAAAACCGGGCATCGGAACGATCTCCTCGCGAAAACGTCCGTCACGCTGCGAGGAAACCGCCTTGCGGTGGCTATCGAGGGCATAGCGATCCTGGCGATCGCGGGAAATACCATACCGATCCGCCACGTTTTCGGCGGCGATCCCCATTTCCGGATCACCGATGGTTTCCGGAGCGAAGCGCGCCCGCGTATAGAGTCGCGGCGCACCGTGGAGGTTGGCCGGACGCTCAAGCCGCCACGGCGCCGTACTCGCGCTCTCGACACCACCGGCCACAAAGACATCGCCCGCTCCCGCCTCGATCAGGCGTGCCGCCAAAGTGATGGCTTCCAGGCCCGAGCCGCATTGGCGATCGATGGTGACGCCGGGCACCGAGACCGGGAAATTCGCCGCCAGCGCCGACACCCGCGCCGGATTGCCGCCCGGCCCTGCCGCATTGCCGAGGATGACGTCGTCCACGTCGTCGGGTCGCAGCCCCGCATCGGTCAGCACGGCGGTCAGAACCGGCGCCGCCAACACCTCGACCGGCAAGTGACGCAAACACCCGCCGACGCGGCCAATGGGTGTCCGACGGGCGGCAACGATGACAGGCGACCGCCCCGTCATACGATCTCCTGCAAATCCGATACAGGGGATAGAAGACGGTCCCGGACCTGCTCGGACGCGATCTTGCCGCTCCGTGTCAGGGGGAAACGGTCAATGATGAAGTACCGACGCGGACACTTGTAGCGGGAAAGCCGGTGAAGGCACCGCCCGGTCAGTTCATCACGGGTCAGTTGGCCGCTGTTTCGCCATTGAATGACGGCGCATAGGCTATTCCCCAAACGGGTATCGGGGAGAGCGATGACGAGCGCCTCGGCCACCTCCGGCTGATCTCGCAATACAGCTTCCGCTTCCGCGGGGTAGACGTTGCGGCCGCCGGTCACCACCATCCCGCCTTCGCGCCCCGATAGAAACAAGGCACCGGTCGCATCCAGGCGAGCCATGTCCCCAACCGTGGCCCAGCCATCGCGCACGCGAAAGCCGACGTCATCGAGGTCTTGCAAATACCCAGAGCAGATCATGTCACTTTTGACCCAGAGTTGCCCGACGTCATCCGTCGGCGCCGGACTGCCGTCTTCGCGCCGCACCTCCACTGCGACACTGCGGAACGGCCGCCCGACGGAATCGGAAGGCCAACCCTCCGCCGCAGGCGCGACGCTGACGAAGCTGAGTTCGGAGGCGCCGTAGTATTCGAAGATCGCGGCCCTTGGAAACCGCTCCTGCACACGCTCGCGCAAGGATGGCGGCAGCTTGTCTCCGGCCGATATCAGCGTTCCTACGCTCTCCGCCCTCACGCTTCGGGCCTCGGCGGCATCGGCCAGGGCCGCCAGCATCGTCGGCACCGCGTGGAGTCGCGTCATGCTTTCGCGCTCCAGCACAGCGAGCGCGGCATCGGTATCAAAGCGCGCGAGGACAAATGCGGCAGCGCCGGCGGATAGGGTTTCGAGGACGGCATAGAGAAACATGGATTGGGACAGGGGCCCGGGGATGAGTACGCGCTCGCCCGGGAACACGGGAAACTCCTCCGCGGCCGCATCCATGGATGCCAACCACGATCGATGGGAGCGAACATAAGCCTTGGGAACGCCGGTGGTGCCGGAGGTGAAGCCGATATAGAAAGGAGACTCCGGAAAAACACGAGGAAAACTGGCCGTTTGATCGATGTTGAGGTCGGAAGCCCGACATCGATCGCCGGTGCAGATGAGAGACCTGGATTTTCGAGGCAGCTTACACCGTGCTAATCGATCCTCGGTCGTGACGATCACGTCGGGCGCGATGGTGTCGAGCGTGCTATCCAGTTCATCGCAGGTCCAATCGGGATCCAGTACGGCGACGGCGGCTCCGGCAAGCAGCGCCGCCAAAAAAGCCTCTCCAAAGGCGATGCCATTCGGCAGCAGCAACGCCACCCGGGACGAAGGTCCGATGGCGCGGGCGGTGCGCCGGACCAAGCCGTCCAACTCCCCATAGGCGAGGCGATCCGCGCCAACGGCCAAAGCCGTTTCCTGCGGACAACGTTCCGCCCAAGTGCCGAATCGGTCGGTGATGAGTTCGTCCCGCCGCCGGCTCGCTTGTTCGACCGTCAGGACGTCCACGACCTTTGACGTTCAACCAGAGCAACCCGCAACCGAAAGGACCGGTACCAGCGCTCGCGACCGAGGCGCTGAACGATCACATGCTTTGCATGCGCTTTCCAGGCGGCGATCGCTTCTTCGCTCTGCCAGTAGGATACGGTGATGCCGAACCCGCTTTCCTCGTTCCGTGCGCTTTCGATTCCGAGAAAGCCCGGCTGCTTCGGCGCCAGTTCCATCATCGTTGCCGACGCCCGATCATAGCCTTCCCGGTCTTCCGCCGTTCGTTCGCTCGCAAAGATCACGGCGTAGTACGGCGGTTCGGGGGTATCGGCGAAAGCCGTCATTGCTTCCTGTCGGGCAAGTAGATGATGATGTCGTCGGGGTGGCCATACCCGAGGACGCGCCGAACCGATTCGTCGAGAAGATCCCGGTCGATCGACTTGGGATCCAGCAAATTCACCCGATGCTCCAATACCTCGCGCTTGGCGCGAAGTTGTTGCAGTTCCGCTCGCGCCGCCGTCGCCTTCTTGTCGAGGACATTCCAAGCATGAATGCCGCGATCGCCGTGAACGATGTGATAGGCGAAGTAGCTGAGAATGAACAAACCAACGGCGGGCCCAACAACATACCGACCCCGCCGACGGATTTCGGCGATCAGGCTTACGGTTTTCGGTCGTCTCATCAGCG
>JAHCKI010000262.1 GCA_026125865.1 Rhodospirillales bacterium | reverse complement strand
TTCCGTTCTCTCCGGAATCTCAACGGCGATGAAGTTATTGCCGAAAACACCGACGACAACGAACAGGGACAACTGATCCTCAGGGACAAGAGCGGGCCGGTGATGTTCGCCGCCACGGCGGATCAAGGCATCCTGCTCGGCGAATACGCGGCAGCGCCCGGCACGCCGGGATCGGGCCGCGTCGCAATCTACCCGCTCGGCAACGGCCGCCTGGTCGCCAAGGATGACATCGGCAGCGAAGTTTGGCTATCCGCCGACCATGACGGTGTGACGGCGGTCTCAGCCACGCCCTACACGGTGCTGGCGACCGATCGAACGATCATCTGCACCGATTCCGCCGATGTCCTAGACCTGCCGGCCGCCGGCAACACCGGCAAGCGGTGGGAAATCACCAATTACACCGGCTCCGACATCACCATCAACCGCAACGGATCGGACACGATCCGCAAGGGCACCACGGCCGGCGCCACGTCGATCACCGTTGCCGACGGCAACACGGTATCGATCCGCGACATCGCGATCGGGTCCGACGTGCTGGATGTGGTGGGAGTGTACACATGATTCCTTTGGGTATTGTTGCTGCCCTCTCAGGCGCCGGGGGCATTTCATCGACCGCTAGGGCGGCCATCGCCGCGTTCGACTTCAACACAACCGGTCTCCGGTCGATCACCGTCTCGGGCGAGACGCGCATGCCGACCGCCGTCGAATTCTGGTACGGGCAATGTGCCACGGCCGGAAGCGAAGACGCGGACCTCTATGCCGGTGTCGGGTTCTCGGACGGGACCAGCGAGTACGCCGTCGGTGGCTATAGTCATGACAACGTCAACACTACGGACGAGGTGCGCATCGGCAACACATTGGCGATGGTGTTGCCAACCAGCGTCCTTAGCGCTTCGCTGGCTTCGGGCGGTGGTTTCAAGGCCGGGGGCTGTGACCTGAATGTGACGGCCGTGAAAGGTACGGTCAGGGGCGTCGCCGTCTTTTACTTCGCCGACGCGGCCGAGGTAGTGGTCAACGGCTATACCGGTAGCGGCGCGGTCAACGGGATTGGCAGTGTCGACTTCACCGGCGGTGTCGGCGTTGTCCGGGCTGTTTCGGGAGCGCTGCTCGGGCACGGCTCGGACACAGCCGACCGCTGCCTCAGTGTCGGCGGTGGTGTCGGCACAACGAGCGGCGTCATTGGCCAAATGTGTGCCATGATCGAGGCCGACCACAACCGTTACGGCTCCAAGCGCGGCTGCATCTGGCAGACCAGCCAGATTGCCAGCACCTACCTGAACGCCTCCGCTCAGGGCGACGTCGCGCTGACAGGCTTCGGCTCCGCCGGTATCAACACCACGGCCAGCAACCGATCGGGTGGAGGCCGCTATTTCGGGTTCTTGCTGTTGAAGTTCCCGAGCGGCACCAACGTCTGGGCCGGCGAAATCGCGGCACCCCCCAACTCCGGCGATTGGGAGGCCGTCTCCAGAGGCATCGGCTTCACGCCCGAGATTGCGTTCGGGCAGGGGACCCACATGACGGACGCCGCCGGCACGCTGATCACCGAGTTCTCTACCGGCGACCTGGCGTCGGTTTTGTCGCTGTTCGCGGTGACCGCCGAAGACGCCCAATGCTGGGCGGTGCGCACCGGCGGCGGCGTTCCCGTAGAGAACAAAACATGTACATCAGAGCAGCCTCTCTTGTGGTCCTATGGCGGTGGGGGTGGTCGTGGAACCGCCTACGACATCTCCGCCGTCAGCCTGACGCCCAAGCTCCTGGAGACTGCCGCTGCCAACGTCAACAAAGCGCAGTCAACGGCGCGCAAGATGGTGGGGATGGCGATCGGATGATGAGATTTCTTATAGCACTTTGCGTTACAATTTCATTTTTCTCCAGTATTTATAATGCCTTAGCTGCCAATGACCTCGCTGGCGGAAGCCGGGGGACGCCCGTTCCTCAGAGCGAAACCACGGGAGATGTGCGACCACAACCTGTTCCAGAGTTCGCCTGCCTGCCGATCACCTACGGGACGGAAGCCAGCGCGGCTGGAAGTGACGACACCCACCTCGCCGACGGTATGGTGCGGGTGGAAAGCGCGCCCAGCTACATCCATCAGCCGGAGGGGAGTCAAAGCGGTTACGCCTGCTACGAATTCACCGTAACCGGCGGACCAAAGACGACGGTCGTCGACTTTATGCTCAGTTCGAACGGGTCTGCGGATTCGAACTCATTCACCTGGTCGATCGATGAGAACCCGCCGAATCCCGACTTTCCGGCCATGCGCCACCACGACGAGGCGACAACGTCATCGTTTACTTCCAACACGGGCGAATGGATCGGCAATGGATCTTCATCATCGCCGGAGTTCGCGCCGAAAACCTTCAACCTCTCCGATGGGACTCACACCCTCTACATCCGTTCCAATCCGGATGACCTGGGTATCCGGATCAGCGCCGTCAAAGTCTACGAGCAAACGTCGCCTCCGGGCACACTGATCGCTGCAGCATGCAACGGTTCAACGGATGATACGTCGACCATCAACGCAGCCATCGCCGCTGCTGCCAGCGGGACGAGGTTGGTGCTGCCGAATGGCACCTGTAAAGTGACAGGTGAGGTGGTTTTCAATGGTCCCGACAACTTGACGTTGGTTGGGTCCGGATCATCGGTACTTTCATGGTCGGGGTCCAAATCTACGACTATCTCCGTGATCGATATCCGCAGCACGTCCACAGGCACAACGATCGGCAGCGGGTTGACCGTGGATGGGAATCTCAAAGCGTGTACTGGCATCCGTGTCGAGGGCAATAACACGACTGTCGACGGCACGGTAATCAAGGAACTCGAATCAACAGCGGACCTGACATGCTCCGGCGCCTATGGCATCGATGTTTATAAAGCCGACAACTTCAAACTGGATAACGTGACAGTCTCCGATGTCCGTTCCTTCCTGACGACGGTAGAAGGCGACGAGAACGCGGCGATCGGCGTTTTTGTTCGTGGAGCGAGTGGAGACTATCCGCTGAACACAATTCTTGAGGATAGTGAAATTCGGTATGTTGTCGGCCGATACGACGGCGACTGTGTACAACTTGCCCCGGGCATCAACGTCGCAACTAACTGGGGCCCGTCAACCAACGCCAAAGTTCGGCGAATGACCTTTACCGATTGCTCGGAGCGGGCAATGAAGATTTCGCAGAGTGGCGTACTGGTAGAGGATGTCACTGTGAATTTTACCGATCTTGGAGACAAATATCTCGACAACAACGCCATGCCAATGATCCGACGTGGGATCGCCATCATGTTCCGTGCCGCCAATGGCGGAACTGTGCGGAACTCCACTTTGACGTTGAGCGGAAAACACGATGGGATCGGCCTCGAGTACTTCACGGGCGGCTTGACGATAGAGAACGTCGATGTGATCCCGACGGTAACGCCTGATTGCCCAAGTATCGGATCGTGCGGATATGGGCAAAACGGGGTAAGTGGGTTCATTACCTACTTGAACCGTAGCCTGCCATCCGGCAGTCCGGGGACGATTTCTTTGAACGATTTGCGGGTTTGCGGATCCACTGCGGTTACGAAGTCCGGCAACTCAATTCGATTGTACGGCGATTCCAGTTATCCAAACTACGCGTACAAATTCAATTTTACCGATGTGCACACCAACCGAGGTGCGAACAATGAAGGTCCGTCCAACTACGACGGTGCAATCACGTCATCCAAAGCCGCATCTGGCGCGTCCTCGTTCGGTGCTTGGAGTGGCAGCTTTGGTACGTCGGGGGCTTGCCCGTGAGACATAGGCGGCAGGTGGAGGACGATGCCGTTTTGGTTGATATCCTGCGGCAACAAGGGCGCATGTTCGAGAACGGCGCCGTCGCCTAAGCCTTGTCACGTCAACGACTTGAGCGCAGTGCGATTAGGCTAAATCAGCCCAATCGCACTGCCGCACACTAAACCAGGCCGTCTCCGGGGCGGCCGGCTTGTTCAGCCCCAAACATCAAACGCGACATAGTCGACCCGTGACCATTCGTCGCCGTCGCGCACGCTTTGCAACTCGATCTCGTCACCGTTCTTGAGGTAGAACTTGCCGAGATTCTCTTCGAAGTGGTTTTTGGCGCTCGGTGCCGCGCCACCCTTGTTGTCGTTGTAGGTCACCGTGTCGGCGAGCTTGTT
>JAHCKI010000261.1 GCA_026125865.1 Rhodospirillales bacterium | reverse complement strand
AGCGAGATCGCAAAATTGACGGCCGGCAAACCGCCGCTCGGACGCATTCCGCACGGCGTCGTCATGCCGCTGGCCTTCGCGTCGGAAACTTGGTGCCGCCTGTTCGGCGGCGAACCATTCGCGACGCGCGACGGCGTGCGCATGTCCAAGAAGCGAATGTTCTTTTCAAGCGACAAGGCCTGCCGGGATCTGGGCTACGCTCCCCGACCAGCCGCCGACGCCATAAGAGATGCGGTGATCTGGTTCCGCGACAACGGCTATGTGCCCATGGCTCATGATCCAACCAACAAACACAGCCCCCTCCTCCACGATCGCTCGGCATCGACGGGGCACCGGTAGAAGGAACCTTGAATGCCTTCGGCAGCAACGAAAAAGAAGCAGTATTGGCTTGGCTTCGACCTTGGCGGCACCAAGATGCTGGCCGTCGTTTTCGACGACGCGTTCAAGCCGATCGCGAGATCGCGCAAGAAAACCAAAGCCAATGAAGGCGCAAAACAGGGCGTTCAACGCATCATCGCCGTGATCGACGAAGCCATCACCAGCGCCGGAATAACGCCCAAGGACCTCGCCGGTATCGGCATTGGTTGTCCCGGCCCGCTCGACCTGGAGAGTGGCGTGATATTGGAAATGCCCAATCTCGGGTGGCGGAATGTCAAACTCAAGGCCGAGATCGAGAAACGTTTCGACTGCGGCGTCGAGATTCTGAATGACGTGGACGCCGGCGTTTACGGCGAATATCGGTTCGGTGCGGCACGCGACGCGCGTTGCGTCATCGGTGTCTTTCCCGGAACGGGCATCGGCGGCGGCGGGGTCTATGAAGGCAAAATTCTTCGCGGCAAGACGGCATCATGCATGGAAATCGGGCACATGCCCGTCGTTCTGAACGGCCCGCTTTGTGGTTGCGGTCGCCGCGGATGTCTTGAAACCGTAGCTGGACGATTGGCCGTTGCCTCGGCAGCGGCCGCGGCCGCCTATCGCGGCGACGCCCCCAACTTGCTTCGGACCGCAGGCACCGACCTCAGCGAGATCCGAAGCCGCGCACTCGCCGAATCCATCGCGGCGGGTGACGTCGTCGTTGAAGAGATCATGCGCGAAGCGGCGCGCACCGTCGGCCGGACTCTCGCCGGGGTGATAAATCTATTGGCGCCCGATGTGGTGGTGCTGGGCGGCGGCATGGTCGAGGATTTGCCGGACTTGTGGCGTAGCGAAGTCAAGAAAAGCGCTAAGGCCCAAGTCATGCCATCGTTTGAACAGTCATTCGAGGTTGTCGTCGCGCAACTGGCCGGTGACGCGGCAATCACCGGCGCCGCCGCGTGGGCGCGTGAAACGCTATCCTCGAAATAATTCCAATGATCGGAAATATTCGGCGTTTCCGATCAGCGTATCCGTCAAACCCCACCATTGGATCGCCGAATTTTTCGAGCGACCACCATGAGCGCCGGCAGCACGACGATGGTGCAAACCAGGGTCAAGCTGATCGAGACGGTGAGGAGGACGCCCATGCCGGACGTTCCCGGATGCTGGGACATGGCGAGGCTGCCGAACGATGCGATGGTCGTTAGCGCGCTGAACAGCACCGCTCTCGGCGTGCTCGTGCTCATCATCTCACTGTCGTCGCCGGTTTTCGCTTCCCGCACCACGAGGTGGAGGCTTCCCGCCACACCAAGACCGAACAGAAGCGGCAAGACAATGACATTGGCGAAATTGAACGGTATGCCGATGAGAACCGATGCCGCCACGGTCAGAAGCGCCGCCAATAGGAGGGGCACGAAGACAATGACCGTGTCGGCCGCGCGCCTGAATACCACAGCGAGCATGAGAGCGATGAGGACGACGGCGATTCCCGCCGCCTCGAGAAACGCCGACATGACGGCCTTGCCGGCCTCCAGGATAATCACCGGTGCACCCGCCGCTTCCGGAGCAATGGCCTGAACACTTTCGACGAAGCTGCGCAGCAACGCACGCGACGCCGCGACATCCCTATTTGGGTAGATCTCGACACGGGCACGGCCATCGTTGGCAATCCACCGATCACGTAGCTGCGCCGGAAGGCTGTCCAAGGTTACCGCTTCGGCGGCGAGGGTTTCACGCAAGGAATGGAGACGGCCACTCAGACCGCCCAACAAGCGGTCGCTGAGTTCCTGAAAAGCATCCGGATTTCCAACCCGCTGCCGCATCACGGACGTGAACGCGCCGCGAAGGCGCGCCGCGGCGGTCGCCATGGGACTCTCGCCTTGCGCGGCCAACCGTTGAAGCTTGTCCTGGAAACTACGAAACGCGATCACCTGTTCGCTTTCATCGGGCGGCGCCACTTGCTCGTCGACGAATGTGGGCTCAAGGAACAGGGCGAGATTGGCGATGACATCCAGCTTCTCGTCCTGGTTTTTGGGCACGAAATCGGCCAACGTCCTCGTGCTGTGAACGTTTTCCAGGACATCCATGCGATCGGCGAGTTCGACCGCCGACGGCAGATCGCGGGCCAGCACCGTGATGCTATAGGCGATCGTCGGGTCATCTTCCATAAGTTCCAGCAAGGTTGAAACCGACTCGCTGTCGCGATCCCTGAGATTGAGCGGGTCGAAATCAAAGTGCGCCAGGGGCGCCAGCGCGAGGGAAGCCAAGGCCAGCACGACCGCCATTCCCAGTATCAATTGGTAGTGGCGTTGAATCCAATCGGCGAGATTGAACCGGACGAAAGCGACCCATGGCACCGGTTTGCGCAGACGCGGCTCGAGTATAGTGATGAACGCCGGCAACACGGTGAAACTGGCGAACATAGCGATGATCATCCCCGTGCCGGCGATCAGTCCGAGTTCGGCGAGGCCGATATAGTCCGTCGGCAGGAACGAATAGAAGCCGATCGCGGCGGCCACGGCGCTGAGAGCGATCGCGCCACCCACGCCCTTCACGGCCCCTTCCAGCGCGGTTCCGTGATCGCTGCCCGCTTCCTTGCTTTCACGGTAGCGGAGCGAGAAATGAATGCCGAAATCAACACTAAGGCCGATGAACAGCACGGCGAATGCCACCGAGATCAGGTTCACGGGTCCAACTGCGGCGACCGCGAAACCCGCCGTCCAAACCAGGCCGGCAATGAGGGTGAACAACGACGCGGCCAGCAGCCGAGGAGAGCGAAAACACAAGAGTAGCAGACCCATGACGGAAACCAGGGACAGAAGCCCGGCCATGCCGGTTCCAAGGGACACGCTTTGGAGTTCCTCGTCCTTCAAGGCTTCGTCACCGGTCAGCCGCACGCGATAGCCCCGATCGCCATCGAACCCCAATTCCGCCGCCATGGACCGAATCGCCTCCAAGGCCGGCTCGGCGGCGCGAAATCGACCATAGTCCGGCGTGATCTGGAGCTGCAGAAAGCGGCGATAGACGCCCTCCTCGTCAGAGCCGCTCATCAACCGTCGCCACGACACACTCTTTGCGCTGCCGTCCGCCTGGGCTTCGACGACCGCCGCGATCTCATTCAGGATCGGACTGATGTCGACGACCGCTTTGTCCGGTTCCTCAATGGCGACGTCAATCGCCAGCGACAGCAGGCCGAACAAGCCGCGCAGCGAGGGGTCTCGCCAAAGGGCGTCGATGAACGGCTGGGCCTCGATCAGCCGGTCGCTCAGTTCATGGAGGTCGTCGACGTCCAGATAGAGGAGGCCATTGCGGCGAAAGAACGGGTTTCCTTGCAGATCGAAGACGCCCCTGAACAGCTCGGGACGCTGCCGCAAACCATCCGCCAAGCGATCACCGGCGTCGTCGGCCAAACCGGGAGACGGCCCTTCGATCACCACCGTGATGGTATCCTGATCATGCGGAAATGCTGCGTTCAGTTTCTCCTCAAGTCTCCGAAACGGCAGGTCCTCGGAGAACATATTCGACGGCGATGTGTTGAAGGCGAAATTGCCGGCTACGTACAGGGCGCAGGCGATGGTAGCGACCGCCGAAATGACGACGACGGGCCAAGCATAACGCCGAACCAGTTCCGTCCACAGGTGCAGAAAATTTCGGGCGAGGGAAAGAACGGCTTCAGTCACGACCAGGGGAACTCTGCGGCGCACCAACCCATCCGATCAGGTGGCTGGACCTGATCGCATGGGTGTGCTGAAGAGGGAACAACCGACTTTGACCGACGCAAGCACTCGCCGTCGTCCCC
>JAHCKI010000260.1 GCA_026125865.1 Rhodospirillales bacterium | reverse complement strand
TCCATCGGACACCCCTTGACAGGCAATAGCCACCACCCTAGATCCTTGGCACTCACTCGTTGAGAGTGCTAACGCTCAACGACTCATCGAACGAACTCACCGAATTGACGGAGGTAGGGCAATGAAATTCAGGCCTCTGCACGATCGCATCGTCGTAAAGCGGATCGAGCAGGATGAAAAAACGGCGGGTGGGATCATTATTCCCGACACAGCCAAGGAAAAACCGCAAGAGGGCAAGGTCGTCGCTGTTGGTCCCGGAGCCCGGGGCGAGGATGGCAAAATCATCGCCATGGACGTGAAGGCGAATGATCGTGTGCTGTTTGGCAAATGGTCCGGCACCGAAGTCAAGATCGAGGGTGAGGACCTCCTCATCATGAAGGAATCCGATCTCTTCGGCATCATCGAAGACTAATCGGAACCGCAATAAAGAACGAGGGATCTCATTACTATGGCTGCTAAGGAAGTAAAATTCAGCTCCGACGCCCGGGCGCGAATGCTCAAGGGTGTCGATACTTTGGCCAACGCGGTCAAAGTGACGTTGGGCCCGAAGGGTCGCAACGTCGTCCTCGATAAGAGCTTCGGCGCGCCGCGCATCACCAAGGACGGTGTGACGGTCGCGAAGGAAATCGAGCTTGCCGACAAATTCGAGAACATGGGCGCGCAGATGGTGCGCGAAGTAGCGTCAAAGACCTCGGATGAAGCCGGTGACGGCACCACGACGGCGACGGTACTCGCCCAGGCGATTGTCCGGGAAGGCGCCAAGGCCGTTGCCGCCGGCATGAACCCGATGGATTTGAAGCGCGGTATCGACATGGCCGTTACCGCCGTCGTCGACTCTCTGAAACAGCGCTCCAAGACCGTCTCGACCAACGATGAAATCGGACAGGTCGGTACCATCTCCGCCAACGGCGAAAAAGAGATCGGCGGCATGATCGCGCAGGCGATGGAGAAGGTCGGCAAGGAAGGGGTCATCACCGTTGAAGAGGCGAAGAGCCTGACGAGCGAACTGGAAGTTGTCGAAGGCATGCAGTTCGACCGTGGCTACACCTCGCCTTATTTCATCACCAACGCCGAAAAGATGACCTGCGAGTTGGAAAGCCCCTTCATCCTCATTCACGAGAAGAAGCTTTCCGGTCTGCAGCCGCTGCTGCCGGTGCTTGAGGCCATTGTGCAGTCCGGCAAGCCCCTGTTGATCATCGCCGAGGACGTCGAGGGCGAGGCCCTGGCGACATTGGTCGTCAACAAGCTGCGCGGCGGTCTCAAGGTTGCCGCCGTCAAGGCGCCCGGGTTCGGCGACCGCCGCAAGGCTATGCTGGAAGACCTCGCCATCCTTACCGGTGGTCAGGTGATCAGCGAGGACCTTGGTATCAAACTCGACAGTGTGACCCTTGACATGCTGGGTCAGGCCAAGCGGGTGATGATCACCAAGGAAGAGACCACCATCGTCGAAGGCATTGGCGAGAAGGACGACATCAAGGGTCGCTGCAACCAGATCCGCGCCCAGATCGAAGAGACGACCTCCGACTACGATCGCGAAAAGCTGCAGGAACGGCTCGCCAAGCTGGCCGGCGGCGTGGCTGTCATTCGTGTCGGTGGCGCCACCGAGACCGAGGTGAAGGAAAAGAAGGATCGGGTCGAGGACGCCATGCACGCTACCCGCGCCGCCGTCGAGGAAGGCGTGGTCCCGGGCGGCGGTGTCGCGCTCCTGTATGCGACCAAGGCCTTGGATGCTTTGACACCCGGCAACGACGACCAAAAAGTCGGAATCGATATCGTTCGCCGCGCCTTGCAGATGCCGGTTCGCCAGATCGCCGAAAACGCGGGCAGTGATGGCGCCGTCATCGTCGGCAAGCTGGTGGAACGGGGTGAGACCGACGTCGGCTTCAATGCCCAGACCGGCGAATACGTCGACATGTTCAAGGCCGGGATCATCGACCCGACCAAGGTCGTACGCACAGCCCTTCAAGACGCTGCGTCGGTGGCGGGTCTGCTGGTGACGACCGAGGCCATGATCGCCGAGAAGCCCGAGAAGAAGCAGCCCGCGATGCCGGGCGGCGGCATGGGCGGCATGGGTGGCATGGGCGGCATGGGTGACATGGATTTCTAGAGTTCCTTTCTCTAGATCACCCATCCCAAGTCATGACAATCGAAGGGCCGCACCGCCGTGTGCGGCCCTTTGTACTATCAGCGATCTTCCAAGGTCAGTTTGGTGAAGCGGGCGCGCGCCGCGCGTTCGATGGCGGCGGCGACGAGGCGGTCGATCTCCAACCGATCGCGGAGAATCTCCAACAGACGGATCTCTTCGGGACTGATGTGTTCATCGGCGGCGGCGACATCGCAAGCGAGCGCATAAGCGGTCTCCCGCAGCTTCTTGGGAAGTCCCGCCTTGATGGCCGCGATGGCCTGGTCGAGGCCGTTTTCATCTTCGAGAAACTCGATACAGCTCGAAGCGGTCGCTGGTAAAAGGTCTTGGCTGTAATCGTGAAACACGGGTAACCCGCTGATGACCTCACCCATTTTCCGGAGTTCCGCGTCGGTCATGTCGCGATCAGCGGCGGAAACGAGAACCATGGTGTAGATGAGGGCGGTGTGGTGATCGATCATCGATTGTTTCCTCGGACTGATGGCGTCATGCACCTGGACGGAATCGCATGAACGCCTTAAAGACCGTCAGCAGTCGGGACGTCAACCCTGTGTCGCGGGGCAGGAACAAGTTGTCGTCGTCGTTAGTGCGCTGGGGTTGCCGTCGATATCGACTCCGGCGCCGGTTTCGGCGCATCAAACTAAAGGGAGGCAATTCCGCGGTGATGTCGTTCTGTTGTTGAGTGATCGGTGCTTAATTGTGGACTTCGATTTTCAGACGCGCGGATATTCGGTCATATGGCAAAATTTGGCAAGTTTCTGATATTCATCGGCTTTATCGTATTTGGAGGAGCGGTCGCCTGGTGGTATCTGTTCTTTGAACAGTTTTTTGGCGAAGACGTTAAACAGGCCAGCGAGTGCTTCTATTATACCTCGAAGGTTTGCTTGATCGGCCAGCACATCGATTTCATGGTTGACATCCCGGCGTATTCACCGGTCGCCCTATGGGTTGCCGCCGGCATTTTTGCGTTGGGCGTATTGTTTCTGGCCTTGGCGCCGCTCCGCAACTGACCGCCACAGCAAGCAACTCGCGGGCGCAATGAGGGTGTACTGTTGTACGATATTTGCTAGTTCGCAATGCGTTGGATACTTCTGATCGCCCTCGTCTCCATGTGGGGCAGTTCGTTTCTCTTCACCAAGATCGCTGTATCCGCGCTTTCGCCGAGCACAATCGTGGCTGCGCGGCTGGTTATCGGAGCGGTCGTGCTCACGCCAATTCTGCTTGCCATGGGGCGCAACCTGATGGTGTCTCCGCGGGCCTGGGTGTTCTTGGCCTGCATGGCGGTGATGGGCAATGCACTGCCGTTCTGGTTGATCAGTTGGGGACAGCAAGGGATCGACAGCGGTCTCGCCGGTATTCTTATGGCGGTAATGCCGTTGACGACGCTGGTTCTTGCCCATGTCTTCATTGAAGGCGAGCGCCTGACCGCTCAGCGAGCCACCGGTTTCGCCATCGGTTTCCTTGGAATCGTCGTTCTGGTGGGGCCGGAAGCGCTCATGGAGTTCCGTGGAACTGGAACGGCGCTCGTTTCCGAGTTGGCGGTCCTGGGCGGTGCGGTGTGCTATGCCGTCAACGGTATTGTAGCTCGTCGCCGACCACCCGTTGACGCGTTGACGTCCGCGACGGGGGTCGCCTTGATCGCCAGCATGATTATGATCCCAGTGGCGGCGTTCGAACCGATCAGACCGGAGGCCATCTCGTTGCCGGTCATCGCCGCCATCGTGTTTCTCGGTGTCGTTTCGACGGCGATCGCGATCATCGTGTACTTCCGCCTTGTCGCTCTCGCGGGTCCAAGCTTCATGTCGTTGATCAATTACTTGATTCCGCTTTGGGCGCTTAGCCTTGGTATCATCGTACTCGATGAACAACCGTCATGGAGAGCGCTGCTGGCTCTGGCGCTGGTCCTTTCGGGAATCGCGCTGAGCGAGTTTCGACCGGCGTCCAAAGTTTGATTTTCGGGTGGCCTATGGTCTCACCCGCACATGCGATTTCTCACTGTCCGCCGTAGAGCACCTGCGT
>JAHCKI010000026.1 GCA_026125865.1 Rhodospirillales bacterium | reverse complement strand
ATTGTTGGATTCGGTGGCGCCCGATGTAAAGATGATCTCGTTCGGGTTGGCGCCGATCAGGTCGGCGATTTGTTTGCGCGCCGTTTCGACCGCTTGTTCCGAATCCCAACCATACTGGTGGCTGCGCGAATGGGGGTTGCCGAAGACTTCGGTGAAGTACGGCAACATGGCCTCGACAACGCGGCGGTCCGTCGGGGTCGTCGCCTGATAGTCCAGGTAGACGGGCGCGCCACGGTTGGCGCGAACCTTTGTACTTGTCATCATTGGCGCGCTGTCGTTCATCCCCGCATCCTGTCCTGTCCCGTTCGAGTGCCGCTCATCGTTGTGCTTCCGCGATTTTTCTCGTTGTGCCAATCCGTCAAGCCGCATAGGACTCACTGGGGCTTCCTTGCCCTTGACCTTGCAGAGTGCGTTCATGCATGGCGCACCAGGCATTCAGAAATCTCTCGGTATCCCGCTCTTCGCTCGTCCACCCCAGACTGACACGTATCGCCGATCGGGCCAGATCTTCGGCAACGCCCATGGCCGCCAGAACGTGACTGCGCGTGACCGTGCCGGAAGAACACGCCGACCCGGCGCTGACTTCGACGCCGGCCAAATCGAGCATCATCACTTGGATCTCGCTGTCCGCGCCGGGCATGGCCAAGCAACTGGTGTTGGGCAACCGGTTGACATGGGCGCCAAACACATGCACCCCGCACATCGCTCTCAAGGCGCGCCGTTCCAGGGTGTCGCGCCAAGCCGCGATGCGAGACCATTTGGCCGCATCGTCGACAGCCGCTTCCGCCGCTACACCGAAGCCGACGATCCCCGGCACGTTTTCGGTGCCGGCGCGACGGCCCCGCTCCTGTCCGCCACCGCACGCCACCGCCGAGACTTGGATATCGCCATAGGCGATTAAGGCACCGACACCGGTTGGTCCGCCAAGCTTGTGGGCGGATACGGATATCATGTGGACGCCGAGATTTTTGGGGTCGATCGCGACCTTCGCGGCCGCCTGAACGGCGTCGCAATGGACGAGCGCGCCGTAGCGCCGGGCGATTTCGGCGACCGCGGCGACCGGCTGCAGCACACCCGTCTCGTTGTTCGCCAACATCACCGATACGACAGCCGGCGTTTCGTCACGCGCAAGCATGGCTTCCAATTCCGCGAGGTCGACGATGCCATCGCCATCAACCGGAACGAGTTTAGGCGTGTCCGTCGCCTTCAATACCGACGGGTGTTCGACCGCGGAAACGATGACGTGCCGGCGGCCGCAGCCGCGGATTGCCAAATGATTGGCCTCGGTTCCGCCACTGGTGAATACGACGTTCGCGGGGCTGGCGCCGACGAGGGCGGCGACGCGTTCACGGGCATCTTCCACCATTCGTCTGGCGGCGCGGCCGGAACGATGAACCGACGAGGGATTGCCGGCGCACGCCATGGCCGACGCCATTGCTTCCGCCACGCCCGGGCGGATCGGCGTTGTCGCATTGTGGTCCAGGTAGGTGACGGGTTCCATGGATCGATGTCGCTGGGGATCTACGTCGCCGGTTCGGCGCGTGCCGGCTCGGCGGTCTCCGACCGCGGCGAGGCGAACAGGAAGCGGCCGGTCCCAGGAATGCGTCGATCACAAATGTCGGCGAGGGTTACTGAGCTGAGATAGAGATAGATCTGGTTGCCGAGTTCCTCCCACAAATCATGGGTCAGACATCGGCCGCGATGGGTATGGCAGCCCATGGGCGAGCCCGGTGTGCACCGGGTTGCCTTTATGGGTTCGTCCACGGCCATGATGATATCGGCGACCCGCGTCTCCGCCAACGAGCGGCCCAACAGGTAGCCGCCGCCCGGCCCCCGCACGCTCGACACCAACCCGGCCCGTCGCAGCCGACCGAACAACTGCTCCAGGTAGGAGAGCGAAATTTCCTGCCGATCCGCGATCTCGGCAAGAGTGACCGGTTTGCCGTTTCCGTTGTACGCCAGATCGGCCATGGCCATCACCGCATAACGTCCCTTGGTGCTCAGCTTCACGAGCGCTCTCCTGTCCAACCCAACCGCACCGATTTTCCCAACCGCACCGGCATTTTCAATCTAACCGACATCATGAACGTCGCCCGGACTCTCCCATCGACGCGACCTTGACCTCGTGGATTTCGTTGTCCCGCCACTCGGCCCAGTCCGCGCCTGCAGCGTCGCCGTCTGCCGTCCCATGCTCCGCCTTTTCGAGATGATGAACGCGGTCCTGAAGCGCGGCGATTTGTCCCCTCATGTTCTCGATGGTCGCCAGTACCGGATCCGGGCAGCCTTCGGCCGGTGTCCCGTAGGCGACGAATTGTCCCGCCGCGGTCCGGTCCTTGGGCAATACCCCATGAGCGGGAATTCCGACCGCGGTGACGCCCGGCGCCAAGTCCTTGGTCACCACGGCGTTGGCGCCGACGCGCGCCCCTTCCCCGACGGTAATCGGTCCGAGGATCTGTCCTCCGGAACCGACGATGACGCCATTCTTCAGTGTCGGGTGACGTTTCACGTTAACCTGCGACTGGGAATTCACCGAAGGGGCGATCCCGCCGAGCGTAACGCCCTGGTACAAGGTCACATCTTCGCCGATCTCGGACGTTTCTCCGATGACGACTCCGAAACCATGGTCGATGACGAGCCGTTTGCCGATCTTGGCGCCGGGATGAATCTCGATACCTGTCAACAGCCGGCCGAGGTGCGAAACGAAACGCCCCAGGAGATAAAACCGGCGCCGCCACAATGCACTGGAAAGGCGGTACAAAACCAATGCATGGAACCCCGGGTAGCACAAAACGATCTCCAGCTTCGACCGCGCCGCCGGGTCGCGAGCCATGAAAGCCGAGATGTCTTCCTGAATGCTCTTGAAAACCATGCGTTGTCCTTTAATTTATCCCGCTCCGATGGCTCGTTCCGGGACAAACATAGCCAGCCGCGCAAACGGCAGGCCAGCGATTTGTTGCTGCGCAAACGTCGAACGCTATATATGAAGTCCGACTGCTTTGATCAAGTATACCATGCTGGCAATAGGAAACTTTGTCTCGTGTTTCCGTATTTTTTGAGTGGGCTATTTGAGCGACGCATCATCATCCACGGATTGAATGTATAGACGCCATGCCAGAAGTGATTTTCAACGGCACCGAGGGTCGCCTTGAAGGCCGCTACCATCATTCGAAGAAGAACAATGCGCCCATTGCGCTGGTTTTGCACCCCCATTCTCTCCATGGAGGTGCGATGGGGAACCGGCTCGTGGTCGCCCTCTATCAGGAATTCCAGCGCCGGGGCTTTTCGGTGCTCCGCTTCAATTTCCGTGGCGTCGGGCGGTCCCAGGGCGAGTTCGACAACGGTCAAGGCGAACTCAGCGACGCAGCGTCGGCGCTGGACTGGTTGGAAAGCATCAACCCCAATGCCTCGGAATGTTGGATTGGCGGTTATTCCTTCGGCGCTTGGATCGGCATGCAGTTGATGATGCGGCGTCCCGAAATAACGCGGTTTATTTCCGTATCGCCACCCGCCGGCATGCACGACTTCACGTTCTTGGCGCCGTGTCCGTCCTCGGGCCTCATTCTCCATGGTACCGACGATACATCCATTCCGCCGGCGGCCGTCGCCAAGCTCGCCCAAAAACTGTCCATGCAGAAAAACATCACCATCGAATATCGCACCATTGCCGGTGCCGACCATTTCTTCCAATCGCACGTGGAAGAGGTGGCTGCCGCTGCCGCCGATTACATGGATCGAGCCATCACCGAGCCGGCTTAAGGTGTAAGAAGATCGGCGTTGCGATTGACTTGGTGCGCTCGATAGCGCGCCCGAGACCGCGACCGTCCCCAACGAGACCAAGGATCATGAACACGTACCGTTCCGATTTCCTCAACGCCGTCATCGAGCGCGGCTACATGCACCAATGCACCGACATCGACGCCCTCGATCACCTGGCGAGCGCCGGACCCGTCGCCGCCTATATCGGTTTCGACTGCACGGCTCCCAGTCTGCACGCCGGCAGCCTGGTGTCGATCATGCTGCTGCGGTTGTTCCAGAAAACAGGGCACAAGCCGATCGTGCTGATGGGCGGCGGGACCACCAAGGTGGGCGATCCTTCGGGCAAGGACGAGGCGCGGAAGCTTCTCTCCGAAGGGGAGATCACCGCCAACATGGCCGGCATTCGCCAGGTGTTCGCCCGCTTTCTCACCTTCGGCGATGGTCCCACCGACGCCGTCATGGTCAATAACGCCGACTGGCTCGATGAATTACGGTACATCCCGTTGCTGCGCGACGTCGGCCGTCATTTTTCCATCAACCGCATGCTCACCTTCGATTCCGTTCGCATGCGGCTGGACCGCGAGCAGCCGCTGACGTTCCTTGAGTTCAACTACATGGTCCTGCAATCTTATGACTTTGTCGAACTGGCCCGTCGCCACGACTGCCGCTTGCAGATGGGTGGCTCCGATCAATGGGGAAACATCGTTTCCGGCGTCGAGTTGGCGCGGCGCATGGACGACAGGCTGCTGTTCGGACTGACCACGCCGCTGTTGACGAGCGCGTCGGGCGCGAAGATGGGCAAGACCGCCGCCGGCGCGGTGTGGCTGTCCGCCGACCTGTTGTCGCCCTACGACTATTGGCAGTACTGGCGCAACACGGAGGACGGCGACGTCGGGCGCTTTCTCAGGCTTTTCACGGAGCTGCCGCTGGACGAAGTTCGACGCCTGGAATCGCTCGAAGGCGCGGACATCAACGCCGCCAAGGCCGTGCTCGCCAACGAGGCGACCGCCCTTTGCCATGGCCGCGCCGCCGCGGACGCCGCCGCCGAAACGGCGCGCCAGACCTTTGTCGAGGGCGCGGCCGGCGAAGAGCTGCCGACGGTGGCCGTGACGGAAGCGGAACTGGATGCCGGCATCGCCGCGTTCGAGCTGTTCCGCCGAGCTTGTTTGGCGGCCTCCAACGGTGCTTCACGCAAGCTGATCCGCGGCGGCGGCGCCCGCATCAACAACGCCGCCGTCAGCGAAGAGACCCGCCCCGTCACCCGCGCCGACCTGGATGCCGAGGGCGTCATCAAGCTCTCCGCCGGCAAAAAACGCCACGCCCTGGTCAAAATCGGTTGAGCCCGAATGGGGGACTGTCGGTGCATTAAACCCATTGCTCCGCATCTGCCTTATGCATGAAGGAACGCGTGGCCGACGCATTGCCTTTCCGCCGAACCTGGACGTGCCACTTGCCGCCTCTTTTTCGATTGCTTGCCATCGCAGATCTTCCTTTCGCTGCGGCAAGTGTGTGCCAGCGTTGTCTGCGATGGTTTCCCGATGGATTTCTGAGGCCGTAACTTATTGTTTTGCCTCTGCAAAATTGGTCGGAGTGAGTGGATTTGAACCACCGGCCCCCGCCTCCCGAAGACGGTGCTCTACCAGGCTGAGCTACACTCCGATGCGCGACTTTTTACTTCTTGCCCCAACGGCATTCGTCGTCGGTCTATATACCCCCGCCTCCCCAGGGACGGCAAGGCAGGATCATCTGAACGAATTCATCTTGGCGGAATAAAAGCTAATAGGCGCGCTCGACACAGAAATCGATCAGATCAGTGAGAATGCGTCTCACCGGTCCATCGGGGAAAACGTCGAGAGCTTTGCTGGCCTTGCGCCCATAGGTGTGGGCGCGCTCGACGGCCTCCGCCAAGGCGTTGTGCCGGGTCAGCAAGGCGATGGCGCGGTCCAGGTCGCCCGGCTTCTGGGCCATCTCCTCCATGGTGCGCCGCCAGAATTGCCGATCTTCCCCATCCGCCCGCTCGAACGCCAGAACGATCGGCAAGGTGACCTTGCCATCACGAAAATCGTCGCCGATGCTTTTGCCCAGGGTCACCTGCGCCGCCGAGTAGTCGAGCACGTCGTCGACCAGTTGAAACGCAATGCCGAAGTTCATGCCGTAGGCGCGAAGCGCCGCGGTTTCCTCCTGGGGACGGTCGGCGACAACGGCGCCGATCTCGCAGGCCGCGGCGAAAAGCTCCGCCGTTTTGGCGCCGATGACCGCCAGGTATGCCGCCTCGTCGGTATCGAGGTCGCTTGTGGTCATGAGTTGCATGACCTCGCCTTCGGCAATGACGGAAGATGCCTTCGACAGAATGCGCAGCACTTCGAGCGAGCCGTCCTCGACCATGAGTTCGAAGGAACGGCTGAACAGGAAATCCCCGACCAGGACACTGGACTTGTTGCCGAAAAGGGCGTTTGCCGAAGCCAGTCCGCGCCGCAACGATGAATCGTCGACGACGTCGTCGTGCAGGAGTGTCGCGGTGTGAATGAACTCGACGCAGGTGGCTAGTCCGATATGGCGGCGGCCGCCGTACCCGCAGAGGCGCGCCGCAGCAAGGGTCAGCATCGGCCGCAGCCGCTTGCCGCCGGCCGCGACCACATGACCGGCCAATTGCGGGATCATCGGAACCGGACTGTGCATCCGGCCGATAATGGTCTCGTTGACCGCTTTCAGATCGTCCGCAACCAAAGCGTTGAGGGCATCCAGAGACGGCTTTCCGGCCTCTCCTCGGTCAAGGGTCGCAGCAACCCCCAAGGTCATTCCTCTCAACTACCTCTGCCCGGCCATCTCTCTGTGATCGTCGGTGCAAGTTCCTGTCGCGCGCTAATCGCTTCTTGATCTTGACGTCCAAGCAAGCAGCCCCGAGCATAAGAACCGTCGCGCGCTTCGGTCAAGTCCGGAGGCGGTTTCATCCGGCTGTGTTAGGAAAACCAGTTGATAGAGTTGATCCGCGCCGCTGATCTCGTATGTCCGGTCCGGCTCCGTGGCGGGCGAGCGCGTTTGGGTTGGACGGAGGCGCGCGTTCGCGATGGCACGGCCTGACGCCGATACGGAAGGCACTGTTTCGGAGGATGCGTTGCTTGACGGCGGTGTACGACTTATGCAGCCCCGCGGCGGATTTCGCGCGGCCATTGATCCCGTCATCTTGGCCGCTTCCGTCGCGGCCAAGGCCGGTGACACTGTCCTCGATGTGGGAGTCGGCACCGGGGCAGCCGCTCTTTGCCTGGCCCATCGGTTGTCGGGGGTAAGGGTAACCGGTATCGACGTGAATGTTGATTTTTTGGCGCTCGCCGATGGAAACGCTCGGCGCAACGGGCTCGATGATCGCGTTAAATTCCTGGCCGCCGACGTGTCGGCACAGCCTCGCGCCTTTGCTCCTCCCCTTGTGCCCGATCGTTTCGATCACGTAATGACAAATCCCCCTTACCTGGCGGCGGGTTGCGGACGCGCGCCATCGGACCCGGTCCGCGCCGTCGCAACGATGGAAGGGACGGCGGACTTGGAGACTTGGTTGCGGTTCTGTGTTCGCGTGCTGCGGCCAAAGGGCACGGTGACGGTCATTCACAGGGGCGATCGCCTTGACCATGTGCTGGCCTGCTTGGCGGGACGCGTGGGCGACATTCGCATCTTGCCCCTCTGGCCCGGCAAAAACCGGCCGGCCTCGCGCGTCATCGTCGCCGGACGGAAAGGGTCGCGCGCACCAATGCAACTGTTACCGGGATTGGCGCTGCATACCCCCGACGGAAGTTTTACGGCTGAAGCGCAAGGCATTCTGCGTCGCGGTGAACAACTAACGATGTGGGATCGGGCGACATAGCGTTCACACAACCTTAACCGGACCTGGGATCGGAAAACGTCGATGCAATTTATGTCAGCATTCACTTGGATATCGGAGTGCGTGTCGGGAAAACGGCCGCCGGTGGTTGCCGTTGTGCGCCTTTCCGGCGTCATCGGCGGCTTCGGACCCTTGAGGCGCGGTTTGACACTGGCGAAACAGGCAACAACCCTTGAGCGCGCGTTCAAAATGAAACGTGTCAAAGCCGTCGCCTTGGCCATCAATTCACCGGGTGGATCACCGGTGCAATCGGCGCTTATCGCCCGCCGTATCCGCGCCCTCGCCGATGACCATTCGGTGCCGGTGTTGGCGTTCGTCGAAGATGTCGCCGCTTCCGGCGGTTATTGGCTGGCGACGGCGGCGGACGAAATTTTCGCCGACGCCAACTCCATTGTCGGTTCGATCGGTGTTGTGTCCGCCGGCTTCGGCTTCCCGGAGGCGATCAAGCGTCTCGGCATCGAGCGCCGCGTCCATGTCGCCGGTGAACACAAGGCAAGCCTCGATCCGTTTCAACCCGAGTGCGCCGAGGATGTGACCCATCTCCACGGCCTGCAAGCGGAGATTCACGAGAACTTTCGCCGGCAGGTTCGTGAACGCCGTGGAACGAGGCTCAATGCACCCGAGGAGGACCTGTTCAACGGCCGGTTTTGGGCCGGGACGACCGCTCTCGATCTCGGTCTGATCGACGGCATCGGGGATGCGCACTCGGTCCTCCGCGAACGCTACGGAATGGACGTCAAGCTTCGGGTCATCGGCGATGGCCGGCGATGGTGGCAGCGGCGCCTCGGTTCGTCCGGCGCGCGAGATGCTTCGCCGTGGGAAACGGGCGAGAAAGAGCGGATCGCCGACGGCCTGATCGGTGCCATCGGTGAATGGATGCTCTGGAGTCGCTATACCTCCTGAGTGCGAAGCGTTGTCGTCGTGCCGTAGTCGTTGACCCCATGGTGCGGCGCCCCTTACAAATCGCGAATGTTCGGTCTAAGCCTCCCCAAGATCCTGTTCACTGTGCTGGTGGCGTACGCCGTGTGGAGCGCCTATCGGTGGTGGAACAGAACCGAGGCACGCCGCAAGGCCGAGGTGGAGGCGCGTATGCGCGAAGAGGTCGCGCGCGCGTCCAGCCTCCACGGGCGGGGCAATCGCCCAAACCCGGACAAGGCGGAAGAGACCGAGTGTTGTCCCGTTTGCAATACCTATGTCGCGACCGGCGCGGCGCGATCCTGCGGACGCCGGGATTGCCCTTTTCCCGGCTGAACTGACCAGGCAACCTCGAATCAACGAGAGTTCCGACGATGATCAAGACACTTCATCATTTCGTGGGTGGGCGGCAGGTCACCGGCGAAAGCGGCCGTTTCGGCGACATCTTCAATCCGGCGACCGGCGAGGTGCGAGCGCGCCTGCCATTGGCTTCGGCGCGGGAGGTCGCGGCGGTCGTGGACGTCGCCCACGCCGCATTTCCGGCTTGGGCAGCGACACCACCACTAACCCGTGCCCGCATCCTGTTTCGCTTCAAGGCGCTGCTGGAGGCACACGCGGATGAACTGATTGACCTGATCATTGCCGATCACGGCAAGGTCCGTGGCGACGCGCGGGGTTCGCTCACCCGCGGCATCGAGGTTGTCGAGTTCGCCTGCGGCATCCCCCACCTGCTCAAAGGCGAATTCTCCGCCCAGGTCAGCACCGAGATGGACTCGTGGTCGTTGCGGCAACCGCTTGGGGTTTGCGCTGGCATCACGCCGTTCAATTTTCCGGCGATGGTGCCCATGTGGATGTTTCCGGTCGCCATCGCTTGCGGCAACACCTTCGTTCTCAAGCCGTCCGAGAAGGTACCGTCGTGCTCGCTGCGCATGGCCGAGCTGTTGCGGGAGGCGGGACTGCCGGACGGCGTGTTCAACGTCATCGGCGGCGACGCGGAAGCGGTGGATGCGTTGTTGACCGACGACCGGGTGCAGGCGATCAGCTTTGTCGGCTCGACGCCGGTGGCCCGCCACGTCTATGCCACCGGCTGCGCCCACGGCAAGCGGGTGCAGGCGCTGGCTGGGGCGAAGAACCACATGATCGTGATGCCCGATGCCGACATGGACCAGGCGGTGGATGCTTTGATGGGGGCGGCTTACGGCTCTGCCGGCGAGCGCTGCATGGCGGTATCGGTGGCGGTCACCGTGGGCGCCGCCGGTGATGCGCTCCGCGAACGCCTGGTGCCTCGGATTCGTGCGCTCAAGGTGGCGCCGGGCACGGACCCGGAGGCCGAAATGGGCCCGCTGATATCGGCCGAGCACCGCGACAAGGTGGTGGGCTACGTGGAAATGGGTATACGCGAAGGCGCCGAGTTGGTGGTGGACGGACGCGGTCTCTCGCTACAAGGTTACGAGGGCGGCTTCTTCCTCGGCGGCTGTCTGTTCGATCACGTGCGCCCGGACATGCGCATTTACCGGGATGAAATCTTCGGTCCCGTGCTGTGCATTGTCCGCGCCGACGATTTCAACGAGGCGATGGCGATCACCAATGGCCACGAGTTCGGCAACGGTGCCGCCATCTTCACGCGTGATGGCGACACCGCCCGTACGTTCTGCGACCGAGTCGCGGCCGGAATGGTCGGCATCAACGTCGCCATCCCGGTACCCATGGCGTTCCATAGCTTCGGCGGCTGGAAGGCTTCGCGCTTCGGCGATCTCGCCATCCACGGTCCCGACGGCGTCCGTTTCTACTCGCGCCTCAAGACCGTCACTTCACGCTGGCCTTCCGGTATCGCCGCCGGCGCCCAGTTCGTCATGCCGACGCTGGGTTAACGACTTGCCCAGCCTGCGGTTAACAGGGTCGGCACACGCAGTAGCCGCCATAGCACACCAGTTTGTAACCAGGCACGCAGGGGAAAGCACCGCAGGCGCCTTGGGCCACTATATTAGCGGGCGGCGCCATGGTGATGCCCACACTCGACGTCATCATGGTATCCGACGACATTGTGGCGTCGGGAGCCTTGCTCTGGGGTCCGGGTGCATCCGGCGTCAGTTTCTTTTTGTTCCAGATGGTCATGCCATTGTTGCGTTTCTTCGGCTTGAACTCGAACCATGATTCGCCATTCGGTCCTGCACCATCCTTGACGATGACGAGCACCGCATCCACGTTTGGTCCATTCAGTAGATTGAGAAGCTGCGTGGTAGCGACGCTGGTATCGCCGGCATGACTCGCCACCGAGGCAATGGCCATCGGCAGGGCCAAAAGCGCTCCCATGAACCATTTCGTCATATTGCGACACGCATTTGCCGTTTTCATGGATAAATCTCCTCCTATCATGCTTGCTAGAGATTGAACGTGATCCGTCCGAAGACGGTCCGTTCGGGGGTGAAACGGCTGATCGACGGGACATCCCGCTCGAATTCGCGAAAGCTATTATCCTGGTATTTGAAACGCCGGTCAAACAGGTTTCGGACCTCAAAGCTCATGACTCCAAGGCGCTTGGGCAACCGATAACCGATGGCGGCATCGACGACCGTGAACAGGTCATGCCCCTCGGCAAGTCCAAAACCCGGTCGCCGGTCGACGTCCTGGTCGACGACATTGACTGCAGCCGTTGCGAACAAACCGAGTGGACTGAAGTAACGAGCGGTAATCGGCACGACATAGGTCTCGACTCGCGTCGGCGCCGCGAAATCGAAGGATCTCTTGGCCTCGAATTTGTCGTATGACACACCGATCCCAAAGGCCCACTGCGTGAACGGCGTCCAGTACACGTCGGCCCTGGCAGACCGTTCGTTGTGCTTCTCGATCAGGGTTCCCGACACGGTGGCGAACGGTGACGGCGCAACGTAGATGGGCGAGTCAACGTTACGCAAGTAACCTTCGAGGCTGATGTTCAGGTCCTGTAGCAAGCGAATATCGATTCCGACCCCGGTAAATCTGAATTCCGCCGACGGCAGATCATCATAGAACTGATTGAAACCGGCAACCTGCGTCGGTTGCAGCGTCTGATTGCCGGCGAGAGTCGGTCGCACCGCGTCGAAATACGCCGCCCGCAGGCGAAGACCGTCGGTGACCTGCCATTGCACGCCGAATTTGGGGTTCACCTCGTGCAGGTCCCGATCCCGCTCCGAGAAGGAGTCGTACGCGAGGCCGACGGTCCACGTCACGTCTCGGGGAAAGTTCAGGTGTACATAGGCGTAGCCTGTTTCTTGCTCTCTCTTGAATTCGCTGATATCAACGGTGCCGAAAAATGTATCGGTGTTCGTGAACCGGACGTCGAAGTCGTAAACGTTGAAGCCCAGCACGAGATCAATCGGCGAAAAGTCGCCTAAATACTGCCCCTCGATCTGGTAGCCGTCGTCTTCCCGCTCCAGCGTGAATCGATTGCCCGGTGCAAACACCCGGTCGATGGTTTCGTCTCGTTCTCCCAATGTGGCCGCCAACAACAATGTCGAGGTAACGTGCGGTTCATAGCGCAGCCCGACCCGCGCCGTTTCGCTTTCCAGATCGCGACGAAGACCTTCCGAAAAGCTCTCCGGGTCGAAGTTCAAGAACAGATCGCCGTGTGCGCCTTCCCGCCGGCGATACTCGACCTGCGCGCCGAACTCGGGGGTGATCGCGGCCTGCGCGAACAGGCTGGTCACATCCTCCTTGTTGTCGTTGTTGGGGCGAAAGCCGTCCGACTGAAAATGGAAATGGCCCGCGCTGACGGAAAACCGATCATAAACGCCAGAAGCCACTGCCTCGCCCGCCAGCGTTTCCTTATTGCCGGCCGTCCCGGACAGATTGAGCCGCGCCTGATTGCGTTGGAACATTGGTGTGAATTCGTTGAATCCCGGACGCGCCGGACCGCCCCGCGTGACGATGTTCAGGTTCGTTTCGGCAATGCTGGGCTGCACCGGATTGATATTGAGCGGCTGCAGCATCTGCGCCTGCAGTAATTCGCTGACGCGCGCAATTTCGCGTCCCGACTGCGTCGCATAGAGGTCGGACAGGAACCGATGGGCGGAAGCGCTCCCCGGATCGAGGGTCAACGACCGGGTCGCCTCCCGTACGCCGAGTTGCTCGAAACCCAGGTCTTCGTAGACGCGCCCCAGGCTGGCACCTCTGGCGGCTAGATCCGAGTCCAGAAGCAGGCGGCTGCGGTAGACGGCACGATTATCGTTGAGGTCGATCGACCGCTCGAAATCGCGCAACGCCTCGACCGGCCGGTTCTCGGTTTGCTTGCGAATGGCATCGTAGAGGTAGGGTGTGGGGTCTCTCGGGTCCAACTCCTTGGCGCGCCGCAGCTCCCGCCCGGCATACGCGTCACGGCGCTCCTCGAAGTACGCCTTGCCCAGATAGGAGCGCACCAGCGCGTTGCCCGGATCGAGGCCGGCGGCAATCTCCAACTCCTTGCGCCCGCCCTCCAGGTCGCCCTCCCGGATGTAGGTCAAGCCGAGCCCGAGTCGGGGCAGCGGATTGGCCGTGTCGAGGGTGATGGCGCGCCGAAACGCCAGCGCCGCATCGTCATATCGCAATGACGCGAGCGCCGTGAAACCGAGGATCGTCTGTACCCTCTCCAGCTTCGGCGCCAGCTTTTCCGCCGTCTGCACGGCTTCCAGCGCTTTGCGCCGCTGGCCCAACATCAGCCAAATTTCCGACAGGCGAGCCCAAGCCAAGCCGTCATCCGGATGCTTGCTTACGGCTTCCAGGAGAACATCTTTCGACTCCCCGAGTTCTTGATTGGCCTGGAGCGCATAGGACAACGCGATCCCCGCCGCCGCTTCGTCGGGTGCCAGTTCGATACCCTTGCGTGCATCCATCAGCGCGCGGTCGCGGTCGTTTCCCGCGACGGCGATCACCGACCGCAGCGACCACGCCAATCCCGCCGATGGATTTTTGGCCAAAGCCGCGTCGGCTTCTGCCTTGGCCTCGTCGACCTGACCGACGTTCAGGAGCATCAAACCCCGAAAAACGTGATACCTCGCTTCGCGCTTCGCTTCCGTTACCCGCTCCAGCGCGTCGAATGCTCCTGCAAGGTCACCTTCGCCAGCCAGTCGGACGGCTTCTGCAAGCGGTCCCTCCAAGTCCGGTGAACCGGGGCCGGAACGATCGCCCAACGCCGTTACGATCGGCGGGTAATACAGCGCCCACTGCACGGCATCTTCCGGCCGCACCACAACCATTTTTGACGGCGCCGCATCTTTCGTCGCAAACCCGGATTCGCCGCTTTCGAGCACCACACGCCCACGGTCGTTAGCGGCGACGACCCTGCCTTCATAGACGATGATTTCCGTGCGTTGATCGTCGACGCGTATGACGAATTCCGTGCCTTCGGCCGCGGCGTTGACAAAGGGTGTATCGATCTCAAGGCTGCGTGGTTGTCTGCTGAAAAAATCGATGACGCCACGCACGAGTCTGACAAACGATTTCTCCGGTGTACTGCCGTCGTGCAACCGGAAGCTCGCGTTTTGGTTTAGTTGGAAGAGTCCGTTATTGAAAAAGGAAACAGCGGCGCGGCCTTGCCCGCCAACGCGGATCATGTCCCCCGGGCACAACAAATCCTCGTTTTCCAGCCGCTGCCATTCGTTCGATCCTCCGCGACGCATGTCGACCAATGCCTGAACCGATACGAGGCGTCCGACCGGATTGTCGCAGACTTCCGCCGCGTTGACGACGTTCGTCAACGGCAAGCAAACACACGCCAAAACAAACAATAACGCCCTGTTGAAAAAAATGAGCACTCTTCCCTCGTATCACCTCTACTGCGTATCGGGTCGAATCTCCGTGGTTCAGACAGCCGTGTCCCATTTTTTAAGGCAGTGTCGTGGAGTGGGCGCCGAAATACAAGCCAGTTTCGAAACTTCGGAATATTGTGGCAGTTTGCTTCTTAGTCCGTGCGCCAAAAAATATTGGTACAACTGCCCCTCGTTACGATCCTTGTTCGTCTCGCTGTTTTCGGCATTCCCCGACTGGGTCTCAACGCCTGACCCTACTTGCTATCAATGACGATGGTTGAGGTCACTTCGTTTGCGGGCGCGCCTTGGTTTTTTCGGCATTGATCAATATAGAACTGGCTCGGTCCATCCATGGGGTCGATGCGGAGAACGGCGGCGAATAACACCGCCGCCTCTTCCCATGCGTGTTGCCGAAAGGCTGTCAGC
>JAHCKI010000259.1 GCA_026125865.1 Rhodospirillales bacterium | reverse complement strand
GCCGATCATTTCATGCCACCAGCCTGTCTTGCCGGTGATCGGATGCACCTCGGCCGCGAACTGGTCGCCGGTGAGAGCATGGCAGGCGAGAATGACGTTGGATTTGGCCTCGTTCATCCGGCCGTAGATCTGATAGGCCACCGAGAAGTCTCGAAGTTCGATGCCGCAGTCCAGCTTGAGTGGTGCTTCACAACCGAGCAGAACACGATACCCGGGCAACGGGTAGCCGTCGCCGGTGCCAAGCGCTTGAGTGGCTGTCTTCGATCTCACCATTGCCGCGTGTTCTAATCCAGTACGTGGGCCGGAATACCTATGAATCACGCTTGCCAGTGTCAACGTTTTCTTTGCTTTTCAAGGTTCGCCTCTTTATCACTATCCCACTTTCAAGGTCCCCCAATCCGATATTCGTGAAAGGCAGCGCCGGAACCAGAGCATGGATGCCGAGCAATCCCTTGAGGCCGTGCGGCGGAAAATTGACGCCATCGACGATTCCATCCATGACCTCATTATGCAGCGGACGGAACTGGTCGAGAAGGTCAAGGACCTCAAGCGCGGCATGCCGATCAAGATTCGGCCGTCGCGGGAGGCCGAGATCGTGTATCGCCTGCTGCGCCGGCACAAGGGCCGCTTTCCACGCCGCGAACTGACCGAAATCTGGCGTCATTTGATCATGGCGACGCTTTGCTTCGAAGGGCCGTTTTCGGTCGCCGTATTCATGCCGTCGACGGAGGGCGCGTATTGGGACTTGGCGCGGGATCATTTCGGAATTTTCACGCCCATGGCGCGCTTTCTGTCGGCGCGTGCGGCCATCGAGGCGATCGCGGCCGGCAACGCCACCGTTGGCGTTCTTCCCATGCCGCGGCAAGATGATCCGGACCCCTGGTGGCCATCGCTGATGAGCGATAGACCGAATATCCCCCGGGTCATCGCACGCCTTCCGTTCGCGGGTCCGTCCAATGGTCTTGGCGGTGAGTTGGAGGCACTCGCCGTGTGTCCGGTTGCGGTGACGCCGACCGGCCGGGATCGCACCTATGTCGCCCTCGACATCGCACCTCAGCTGGAGTCCAAGTCGTTCGAGCAAGAGATGTCGGCGTTGGGTCTCGCGCCGTTGTTCGCCGCCGTTTGGCAAGGCGACCAAGGCCCGCAGTCGCGGCTCGGCCTCGCGGAAATCGACGGTTTCCTGTCATCCGATGATCTCCGGCTCAAGGCGGCGACGGACAGGATCGGCGCGCCTGGGGCGCGGGCGGTCATCGTTGGCGGCTATGCTACCCCCCTCGCGCCCGAGGAACTGGAAACGCGGCCAACCGGGGCCGCGACCAAGTCTACCCTGAACAATTCGGAGACGTTATGAGCATGCTCGTCCCCCGTCCGGGCATTATGGAGATTACGCCGTATGTGGGCGGCGAGTCGGCGATCGACGGCGCCCGCCGCATCATCAAGCTTGCCTCCAACGAAAGCGCGCTCGGAACAAGCCCCAACGCGATCAAGGCCCTGCAAGACCATGCGGCGACGGCCCACCGCTACCCCGACGGCGGCTGCCTGGCACTGCGTTCGGCGCTCGCCGAGCGCTGGGGGCTGGACGCCGATCGCATGGTTTGCGGCGCCGGCTCGGACGAACTCATCGGCCTTCTTTGCCGGTCCTACGCCGGTCCCGATGACGAGGTTCTGTACACCGAGCACGGGTTTCTGATGTATCCGATCGCGGCGCGAACCGTCGGCGCCACGCCGGTGGCCGCGCCGGAAGTCGCCATGACGGCGAACGTGGACGCATTGCTGGCGCGTGTGACGGACCGAACCCGCATCGTCTTCCTGGCTAATCCCAACAATCCCACGGCCACTTACCTGCCCGAAGGGGAACTGCGGCGCCTGCATGCCGGACTACCGGACTCCGTACTGTTGGTCATCGATGCGGCCTATGCGGAATACCTGGACAACGACGACTACACCGCCGGCGAACGGTTGGTCGAGAGCGCCGACAACGTGGCGATGACGCGCACGTTTTCAAAAATTTACGGCTTGGGGGGGCTCCGTCTGGGCTGGGCCTATTGTCCGCCAGCCGTTGCCGATGTCCTCAACCGCGTGCGCAACCCTTTCAATGTTTCGGCGCCGGCCCAGGTCGCCGGCGTCGCCGCCGTCGGCGATGACGATTTTTTGCAGCGGTCCAAGGCCCATAACGATCGCTGGCGCGCTTGGCTGACGGCCGAACTGCGGGGGATCGGCCTGGACGTGGGGGACAGCGTCTGCAACTTCGTCCTGGTTCGTTTTCCGTCGGCCTCCAATCGCAATGCGCGGGCGGCGGACGCGCACCTCAAGGCGAATGGCATCATCGCCCGGCGGATGGAGGCGTATCGGCTGCCCGATTGCCTGCGCGTCACCATCGGGCAGGAGGATGAGATGCAGGCGGTCGTCGACGCTTTGACCGCGTTCATGAGGTAACCCATGACCGACGCTTCGCCGCCGCGGCCGTTTGGCCGCATCGCCCTTATCGGTATCGGTCTGATCGGGTCGTCACTGGCGCGGTTCATCCGCCGCGATGGTCTCGCCGACCATATCACCGTGTGTTCGCGCACCCATGCCACCCTCGACACCGCCCGTGAACTGGGCTTGGCCGACAGCATCACGACCGATCCGCGGCAAGCGGTCGAGGGCGCGGAACTGGTGGTTTTGAGCACACCACTCAGCGCCTATGCGGCCATCGCCGAGGCCATGGCGCCGGGACTCCGGCCCGGCTGCATCGTTTCCGATGTCGGATCGGTCAAGCAGTGCGTCATCCGTGACGTTGGTCCGCATATGCCCGACGGAGTCCATCTGGTGCCCGGGCATCCCATCGCCGGTACCGAGCATTCCGGGCCGGAGGCGGGGTTCGCCGAGCTGTTTCAGGGGCGCTTCTGCGTGTTGACGCCGCCCCCGGGCGCCGATGAGGCGGCGGTGCAACGGATCGTCGATCTTTGGCAACGGGCCGGCATGACGGTAGAGGTCATGGACGCCGGTCATCACGACAAGGTGCTCGCCATCACCTCGCACCTGCCGCACTTGATTGCCTACACGATCGTCGGCACCGCCACCGATCTGGAAGACCACCTGAAGAAGGAGGTGGTGCGCTATTCCGCCGGCGGTTTCCGCGACTTCACCCGCATCGCGGCTTCGGACCCGACCATGTGGCGGGACGTGTTTCTGAACAATCGCGAGTCGGTTTTGGAGATGCTGCAAAGGTTCTCGGAAGACCTGACCGCCCTGCAACGGGCGATACGCTGGGGCGAAGGCGAAAAGCTGTTCGATCTATTCACCCGCACGCGCGACATCCGCCGCGGCGTCATCGACGCCAACCAGGCCTAATTCCGACCGTTGGGGTTGTCAGAAGTGAGCCGTATCGGGCTCTTGGATCGCTGGTATTAGGCGTCGGCGCAGGGGAGATGTCTTGGTTTTCCAGAGACCGTTGTCGATGACACGATGGCCATCGACGACGATGTAGCTCATGCCGAGGTAGTGGCGTAGCAGTCTGCCGGCCTGGGCGAGGGCGTCCAAATGATCGGCGGCAATGACGACAGAAGAGGTTCCGCTCGGCAAGCGCGCGGACCAGATGCGTGCGGTTCCTCTTTCCGCCAACTGCTCGGGGATCGTGCCGAGCTGCAATTCCTGCAACGCAACGGCAACGTCTTCGGTCTTGCCCATGAGCAACAACGGAGCCGATTGATCATGATGTGATGCCTCGTTCAGAACTCGTGACGGGCGGTGCAGAATGCGTTGCGCGAGGTCGCTGGCCAACGTCTCCATCGCCGGATCGCGCGCGGCGATGACCACCTCCGTATTTCCGGCCAAGGTTACGTTGCGCAAAATGGGGGGCGTCTCTTCCGGGGATAGGCGACGGAACACATCGAAGTCGGGATCGATGGAAACCGCCAGTGGCTTGTCGGGAACGATGATCGTTGCCGCCGCATCGTCCGGGCCTTCGTGACGCACGGTTCTGCGAAGCGTTCCGGCGGCGGTCTCGATGACGATCGGCACGAGAATTCTGAACGTTGGCGCGGATTGGCCGATGGTCACCGAAACACGATAGCCGTTTCCAAGGCCCGTTTCCGCGGTCGACGCGTCCCAAAGCAACAGTTCGGGTGCACCGGGGCGCTCGAACCACTGCTCGAAAAACCAAGTGAGATCCTGACCCGATACCGATTCAAA
>JAHCKI010000258.1 GCA_026125865.1 Rhodospirillales bacterium | reverse complement strand
TCCGACGGGCTCGCCGCGCCGAGATCGTTGTCGCCAATCACGCCTTGGTCATGGTGCAGGCGGCGCTCGGGGGTGGCGACGATCAGGTTTTGCCGACACGATTTGTTTTTGACGAAGGTCATCATTTGTTTGATGCCGCCGCGTCTGCGTTTTCAGCGCACCTGACTGGGCGCGAAACCGCCGAATTGCGACGGTGGCTCGTTGGCGCGGAGGAACGCGCGCGGACGCGAAGTCGTGGCCTGCGGGAACGGCTCGCCGACCTGATCGCCCTTCTCCTTTCGCACGAAGACCGCATTACCAAGTTGGTCGACCAAACACGCCAAGCGGCCCTGGCGCTCCCAGGTCCGGGCTGGCGCCGGCGACTTGCCGAAGGCGCCCCCATCGGTGTTACCGAGACGCTCCTTTCACTAGTGCGGGATCAGGTGTTCGCCCGCGCCCGGGATGCCGATTCCCACTACACACTTGAGTGTGATTTGCATCCTCCCGTGGACGGTTTGCTCGAGACCGCCCGACGCCTTGATACGGCCTTGAAACGCATTGCGGAACCCCTGGCGCAACTCGTCAAGGCGTTGGCGACACTGCTCGACGATGAGGCCGACAGCCTGGAAACCGCGACCCGGCAGCGAACAGACGCGGTGATCCGTAGCATCGAGCGACGCGCCGTGAGGCCGCTATTGGCTTGGCGTTCAATGTTGCGCGCACTTGAAAACCAAACACCGCCGGAATTTGTTGATTGGCTCAGCGTGGAGCGCGCGTATGGAAATATGATGGACATTGGTATTCATCGGCACTGGCGCGATCCCATGCGCCCCTTTGTCGCCACCATGACCGAAATAGCGCATGGCATGTTGATTACCTCGGCAACCCTTCGGGACAGTACCGGTGACGACGACGCGGATTGGTCCGCCGCCGAGGTGCGTACCGGCGCCCGGTACCTTGCCGCGCCGGCCTTGCGATCGGCTGTCGCCTCTCCGTTCGACTATCCGAGACACAGTCGCGTTATCGTTGTAGCCGATGTGAACCGCGACGATGGGGCGCAGGTCGCCGCCGCTTACCGTGAACTGTTCTTGGCGTCAGGTGGCGGCGCGCTTGGTCTGTTTACAGCCATTGATCGGTTGCGCGCCACGTACAGGCGCATTGCCGAGCCTCTCGACCGCGAAGGAATCAAGTTGCTGGCACAGCACATCGACGCACAGGATACCGGCACCCTGATCGATATATTCCGTGCCGAGCCCGATACCTGCCTGCTCGGAACCGACGCGCTGCGCGATGGCATCGATGTGCCGGGGCGGTCACTCAGGCTTATCGTGTTCGACCGAGTCCCCTGGCCGCGTCCCGATATCTTGCATCGCGCTCGTCGCCAAGAATTCGGGGGGCGCGCCTACGACGAGATGCTCACTCGTCTACGGGTCAAGCAAGCCTACGGTCGTCTGATCCGCCATGCCGACGATCGCGGCGTATTCGTCATGGTCGACCGCGCCTTTCCGAGCCGCCTTGCCGGCGCCTTCCCCAAGGGAGTCGCCGTGCAGCGTCTCGGCCTCGCCCAAGCCATTACCGCAACTCGAGAATTTCTCGACGCGGATGGGGAATGATTTGATGGCCGAAAGCGATCCTGGATGATGAACAGCCGCGGCAGGTCCCTGAGTATTCGGCACTGTCCACGATGCCGAATCAAAATTCAGTTCTCCGGGATTGCGATGGAATGACCAGAGCCGCGAATTGGCTGAAAAATCTCTTTCCTTTCAATGCCCAAGCCCACCGAAACCGCGTCTTTGCCGGCAACGCCCCGCTCAATGTCGGAGGCACACGATCGTTCGCATCGACCCATAACCAATTGATGTATGGTTGTTTTTTCAACAAGCTTGGTTGCGAGCCCTATTCCGGGATCATTTCTCCCCCATAGCCCTCAAAATAACCAATCCGCCGCACGCCAATCAAAATCTACGAACTCAGACCAGCAAAGCAACAATATCGGCTTTCCTTTGAACTCATTATTAAATCTCGTGACCGCGACCAACCAGGGAAGCTACGATAAAAGTAGACGATCCGTCGCGGACGGTTCCGACCGTGCGTTGCTTGTTCGATCATGAGGATCGAAAAACTGGATATCCGGCGATTTGGCGTATACTTGCCGGCTAGGGGCGAAGAGCTCGGCGTTTTGCGGACCAGGAATTGAGAGTGGCGGGAAGAAAAATGAAACTAACAAAGGTGCTTGCGGGGGCGTTGATGGTTTTCTGCGGGGGGCATGGGCCTGTCGTGGCCGAACCCGTAAGCGTGCAAGCCGTACTTGAGCCGACGGAGCAAATCCGCCTCGACTTCAAGGATGAGAGCAACTGGCTTGTGCTGTTGGTCCGTCGGGAAGGCACCTCGGTTGGCACCGGACCTCTCGCGGGTCTGACCGTGACGGAGTACGGCATCCATGACATTATTCCCGGGGTTGGCGGCGATCCTCGCGGCTACCTTGAGATGACGGCCAAAAATGGTGATGTGGCCTATATCAAGTGGCAGATCCGCGCGGTGTCCGTGGCCGAAACGAACGGCAAAACCGTACTTCTCGACAATGGTCATTGGGAATGTGTGGGCGGAACCGGACGATTCGAGGACATGAAGGGGGCAGGAGTCCTCCACATAAAGCCGGTTTCCGGCGAGTCAAGACGATTTATGCTGACAGGAGACATCGTGGGCGCGCCGTTGGGCGTTCAAGGAAAGGAATAAGACATGCTGGAGGTCGCCAGGGAAGACAGGATCGTTACGTTAAGCTTGGCCGGCATGGTAACGGAAAATGACTTCGATGCCGGTGTTGGCAAGATGGACGACATTCTCGGCCCTGCCGCCTCGGTACGGCTTCGAGGCCGTAAGGGTGCCTTTCGTCTGCTTCTGGATTGGACGGTCCTGGACGGTTGGGAAAAGGGTGCGAAAGCGCTGGGTACGATCTTGGGTCTGAACGTCCAGGATATTATCAGCAAGGTGGCGATTGTCGCGGAAGCAAAGTGGCATGACGAGGAGGCTCGCATAGCCGACATCTGCAAAAACGCGACGGTTCTCCATTCTTTCTTCCCATGGAACGCTCGAACGCCATGACGTGGCTCGACGAGGACTGAATCGACGACACCCGAAGCAATCATTAAACGCGGGGAACCATCCATGCGGTACACGCTCGACGACGCCGACATCGAGACGGAAGGTGATGACTACTGGATCGCCCCGACGGCCGTGGTGATCGGCAGGGTGCGAATGAAAAAGAATGCCAGCATCTGGTGGAACGCCGTGCTACGCGGCGACACGGAACCGATCACCATCGGCGAGAACACCAACGTTCAGGACGGATGCGTATTGCACACCGATCCCGGCTATCCGCTGACCCTCGGCGCCGGAGTCACCATCGGCCACCTGGCCATGCTCCACGGCTGCGAGATCGGCGACAACAGCCTCATTGGCATCGGCAGCGTCATTCTCAACGGCGCAAAAATCGGAAAGAACTGCATCGTCGGCGCCAAGGCACTCATTCCGGAAGGCAAGGAAATTTCCGACAACTCCGTGGTGCTTGGTGCGCCCGGAAAGGTGATGCGCGAAATAACGGAAGAGCACCTTGCGCTGAATGCTTCCGCAGCTCAACACTACGTCGCCAATTTCCGCCGCTACAAAGCGGGATTGCGGCGGGAGGACTGAATCTTTCTGACTCCAGCTCGATGAGCATTCTTGCCGAGGCAGTCGTGTTCTTGGTGGCTGCCGTTATCGCCGTTACCATTTCCCGCCGTCTCGGACTGGGCGCCGTTTTGGGCTATCTCGCCGCCGGCGCCGTCTTTGGACCTTTCTGTCTCGGCGTGGTCGCCAACGTCGATCGTGTCATTCACTTCGCTGAACTCGGTGTCGTTCTGCTGCTGTTCATCATCGGACTGGAATTGCAGCCCGCGCGGCTACTGACCATGCGGAAGTCCGTTTTCGGCCTTGGTGGCGCGCAGGTGATCGCGACGGCGGCGATTGAAGGATCTTGGCGTCACCGTCCTGCGCCGAGAGACGTTTCTCGCCAGCACCGATCTGGCTTGCGAACTTCTCAAGGGACTCGGCTTGCCGGATTACGAAGCCGATAAGACGGTGGCGCTCTTTCGCGATTTCGACCGCGAACGTTTGTATCGGACCTATGCCCACTACAATGAAGAAGAGAAAATGCGGTTATTGGAGATGG
>JAHCKI010000257.1 GCA_026125865.1 Rhodospirillales bacterium | reverse complement strand
GATGTCCGCGTAGCATCCCTTTGACGCTGATGTGTTCGTCGAGTTCATCCCATTCGATGGCGTCACCAAACGGCATTATCCTCCACTTCTCCCTCATAGCCGGCTTGGCATTGGAGAGTCTGGGATACCACCAAAGCGGTGTCGTCACCGTTCGCCCGTCCTTCAGTTTGACAATCAGATCCTCATTGCCGACTTCAACGTCGGCGACTTGAAGGATCTCATCGTCGAGTTCCAAAGTGGTTCAGCCGCACTTGGAGTAGCCGCAGCTTGTGCAGGTGTCGCAGTCTTCCTGGCGGATCAATGACGGTGCGCCGCATTTCGGGCATTGGCGAAAGCGCGGATCATCGCCGAGACCGACGACCTTGCGTGATGCTTCGGTTTGAGCGTCCTTGCCTTGTCCGGGCGGGGGCAGGAAGCCGATGTTGATCATATGGGTTTCGATCACGCTCCCGATCGCGGCAAGCAGGCTCGGAACATAGCGCCCGCCCATCCATTGGCCGCCGCGCGGATCGAAAACCGCCTTCAACTCCTCGACGACGAACGATACGTCGCCGCCGCGGCGGAACACGGCGGAGATCATGCGGGTCAGCGCCACCGTCCAGGCATAGTGTTCCATGTTCTTGGAGTTGATGAACACTTCGAATGGCCGCCGCCGGCCATCCTGGATGATGTCGTTAAGGGTGATGTAGATGGCGTGATCGCTCTCCGGCCAGCGGACCTTGTATGTCTGTCCAGGCAAGGCCTCGGGCCGGTCGAGGGGACGGAACATTTGAACAATGGCGCCGGAATCGCCGAGATCCTGGGGCATCGCCCGTGCCACCGGTGCTTCCAGCGGCAGTTCCTGTTGACCCGTTTCTCTCTTCGTGGTTCCGGTTCCTTCCTTGACCGTGAGCACCGCGCCGGTGACTTCGTTGGGGCGATAGGTCGTGCAGCCCTTGCAACCGAGATCGTAGGCCTGGAGGTAGATGTCCTTGAACGCATCGAAATCGATGCTTTCCGGACAGTTGATGGTCTTGGAGATGGAGCTGTCGATGTATTTCTGGACGGCGGCCTGCATCACCAAATGGTCGTTGGGCGACAGTCCTTGCGCATCGACGAAGGAGCCCGGCAAACGCACCGCCTCGCCTTTCAACCGTCGGAACAGCCGGTAGGCATAGTCAGAGACTTCTTCTTCCCGACGGCGGCCGTCGGGCATCAGCACATGGCGGGTGTATTTGAAGCTGAACACCGGTTCCAGCCCGGAGGAGACGTTGTCGGCGAACAACGAGATGGTGCCGGTCGGCGCCACCGATGTCAGGAGCGCGTTGCGGATGCCATGGATGGCAATGGCGTCGCGTACGTCGGCGTCAAGTTGGGAGATGGTCTCGCCCGCCAGATATCGTTCCTTGTCGAACAGCGGGAACGGACCTTTTTCGGCCGCGAGTTCGGCGGACGCCGCAAAGGCGGCGTGCTGGATGGTCTTCATCCAGGTCTCGGTCAGTTGTACCGCATGACTTCCCCCGTAGCGGGCGTCACACATGATCAGGGCGTCGGCCAGACCGGTGATGCCAAGGCCGATCCGCCGTTTGGCCTTGGCTTCGAGTTCGTGCTGGGGAAGCGGATACGCGGAAACATCGATGACGTTGTCCAACATGCGCACCGCCACCGCCACCAGATCCCGAAGCCGCGCCTCATCGATGCCGGCGTTCTCGCCGAATGGATCTTCCACCAGCCGGGCAAGATTGATGGAGCCGAGCAGACACGTGCCATAGGGCGGCAACGGCTGTTCTCCACACGGATTGGTGCCCTGAATGTCTTCGCAGTAGTACAGGTTGTTGAGACGGTTGATGCGGTCGATGAACACCACACCCGGTTCGGCGTAGGTGTAAGTGGCACGCATGATGCGGTCCCACAACTCCCGCGCCGGCAAGCTTTTGTAGGTAACGCCATCGAAGCGCAATTCCCAGGGCGCATCTTCCTTAACCGCTTGCATGAAGGCGTCCGTGATCAGGACCGATAAATTGAACATGCGAAGGCGGCCGGGTTCGCGCTTGGCGTCGATGAAGGCCTCGATATCCGGGTGATCGCAGCGCATGACCGCCATCATCGCGCCGCGGCGGGAACCGGCGCTCATGATGGTGCGGCACATGGCGTCCCACACGTCCATGAAAGACAAGGGGCCGGAAGCGTCGGCGCCGACGCCCTTGACCGGGGCGCCCTTGGGTCGGAGCGTCGAGAAATTGTAGCCGATGCCGCCCCCCTGCTGCATGGTCAGCGCCGCTTCCTTCAGGTGTTCGAAAATCCCCGACATGTCGTCGGGGATGTCGCCCATGACGAAGCAGTTGAACAAAGTCACGCGGCGGCCGGAACCGGCGCCGGACAGGATGCGTCCGGCGGGCAGAAGGCGGAAGTCCTCCATGGCCTCGAAAAACCGCTGCTCCCACAACGCCGAATCCGTTTCGGGTGCGGCCAATTCGTGCGCGACACGCCGCCAACTGTCGGAAATTTTTCCGTCGACCGGCTGTCCGTCGATCGATTTCAAGCGGTATTTCATATCCCAGATTTGCTGGGAAATCGGCGCCACGGGAATCACATCCACACCTTTCTTAAACCTTTCCAAACGGTTCGCTTCAACACTGTAGGCTTCCGCTTGAAATGCGTCAACGGTGCGCGTTCACGTTATGTTTCAACCGATTCATCCCCGCGAATGCGGGTGAAGTTGTCAGCAAAAACAGAGGCTTGCCGCTGTCATCCCCGAGTTTCACGGGTTGTCGTCGCGTTGTTTTCCACAACGGGTTCCAGTGCGCTTGGTGCTTGTCGCCTTTGTGACCGCGCTTCGTCGCGCAGGCGCGTCGATGCCTCTTCTATTCGCGATTTCAGTGTTTCCAGGAAGTCGTGCCTTTTCATTCCCGGTTCGATTGGCGGCAAGATCTCCAGGGTGATCATGCCCGGGTGTTTTGCGAAGCTGCGCCGACCCCAGAACACGCCCGAGTTCAAGGCCACCGGCACCACCGGCGCAGAGCACCGCTCGTAAAGCACGGCCACTCCGGGCTTGTAGGGTTTGTGGTCGCCCGGAGCCACGCGGGTGCCCTCGGGGAATACGATGACCTGACGACCTTCCGACAGCACATTCTTTGCGTCGGCCGCGAGAGTCTTCAATGCCTGAATCCGGGCCGATCGGTCGATGCCGACACTACCGACCTTGCGCATGTACCAACCGACAAGGGGAATACCGAACAGCTCGCGTTTCATCACGAAAACCGGATCATCGAGAATTTGATGAAAGACGAAAGTGTCCCAGGCCGATTGATGTTTGGCGGCGATGATGGCGGCTCCGGACGGCAGGTTCGCCCTGCCGACCACGCGGTATTTGAGACCGCAAATCCAAGCTCCCAATTGCAGAAGGCCATGCAGCCAGAACCGCGTCGTCGCCTGCGCCAACCTCCGCGGCATGATGAGCACCGGCAGACAAAGGACGGCAATAACGCTGGTCCATATCAGCGCGGCGGCAAGGAATATGGCGGATCTCAAAATCGTCATCGTGATCTCAGTCGGTTCTTCCCAAAAATATTTGACGTACCCTCGCAAGAATGAGCTTGTTGTATTCCTTGACGATGAGCACGGTGGTTCCAGGCCACAACCACCAACGCTCCATGCGAACATGATCAGGGAACACGGGGTGGGGGATGATCGTCGCGCCCGGAAGCGTGAACTGGAATTCGAGCAGGCTTCGCGGCATGTGGTAGCTGGCGGTGACGAGCCGAAGAGTCCGATACCCGTTGCGCGCCATCCATGCCGCGGTCTCGGCCGCGTTTCCGGCCGTATCGTTTGCGCCGTGACCGATTTCGATCAATTGGCCCAGGTTTGACGTGTCTGATTGAGCGGTTTCGAGAAGATCTCCAACCGTGACGTCGAGATGGACTCCCGATACGAACATGCGCGCCGCCTTGCGGTCCTCCAGGAGTTTCAGGCCGGTGCTCAACCGCTCGCTACCGCCGGTGAGCACCACGATGGCATCGGTAACGGTGTTCGGGTCGGACACCCCATCGGGAACGGATCGGACGAAAGCGCCAAAACCGACCATCCAAATGACCGCCGCGCCGACCGCAACGCCGCCCGCCAACCGCAACCATCTCTTGTTGAAAACGCGTCGTCGTCGAACCGGTTCAGCGTTTGCCATGGGCTACATCATCCGCTTCAACGACCGCAATACCGTGAATCTGGCGGTGACCATGGC
>JAHCKI010000256.1 GCA_026125865.1 Rhodospirillales bacterium | reverse complement strand
TGGCGAATTTGTCAGTTTCGCGTACTTTGGTGTATTGTATTGATTTCTTAAGAGAATTTGGCGCGTCCGGCAGGACTCGAACCTGCAACCCCGAGATTAGAAGTCTCGTGCTCTATCCGGTTGAGCTACGGACGCAAGAAACAACCAAATGGACGTCAAACTCTTCGATCGAAGGCGAAGTTGTCGGCATAGCTTTTCGGTCGAACGCGCCGTCCGAGAGGCTCATGGCATTCGTAGGTCAGGCCGTTTCGCTCGGCATAGGCTATCGCCGCCTCGCGGCTTGAGAACCGGAGTCTTACCTGAGTTTGGGTGTTGCTCGATCCCACCCAGCCCATCAATGGATCGATCACTTTCGGCGCACTCGGATCATATTCCAGTACCCAGGTGCGAGCCTTGGCACGACCTGATTGCATGGCTGTTTTGCTTGGTCGGTAAATGTGAACGTTGGTCATGCGCATCTCGCTCTCATGCTATGCACGTCGAAGGCGTATATCGCCGCGGCGCAAGAGTAGCCACTTCGTTGCTGTGAGGGAAGACGGCAACGCGTCACAAATCCTTCGGGGGCACGCAAACGGGTTTCGCGGGCATGGATCCGTTACGTAGGGATCTCCTTTGCGAAGATCACCTTGGCGTCGCCCTCACTGAAGAAATCCGGGAGTTCAGCGACCTTGCGGTAGCCGCAGGCCCGGTAGAACGCTCGCGTCGGCGCATAGAGATCCCGGCCCGACGTTTCCACGTACATCCGCTGCCCGCCGGCCGCGGTCACGGTCGCCTCGGTCCGCCGCAGCAATTCGCGCCCCAGGCCGGAGCGTTGCCGCGCCGGTCGCACGACGAGCCAATACAGATCGAAGCGTCCGGGCGCCCCAGCGATCGATCCATAACACGCGTATCCCGCCAGCCGCCCATCGGCCTCTTCGGCCACAACAAACGCGTAGCCGCTGGCGAGACCGCGGTCTACTCTCTCCTCCACCAGTTCGGCAGCGATGGTCACCTCTTCCGTCGTGAAGAACGCTGTCGCCGCAGCGAGCGCCCGCACCGCTTCGACGTCCCCGGCCCGAACATCTTCGCGCCACACAAGACCATCGATCCCGGCGGCGACCTCGCGCGGCGAACGCCAACCGAGCCGAAGCTTCGATTGGGCAAGGCCGGTGGCCAGCCCCGAAAAAAAACGGCGCACATTTTTGCCCAGGGTCCGCACGTGATAACCGCCTTCCTGCACGACGATGGTGGGATAACCCTCGGCGCCGATCATGTTTCCAATCGTCTCGAAATCGTCTCCTCGGTTGCTCCAAGTTCCGGTCGGGTCACCCTTGGCCGTGTCCAGTCCCAGAGCGAGCACCAGGTAGACCGGTGCGAAGCGCGCGATCCGCTTGAGCGCACTTCGCAGAACGTTCCGATATTCCTGCGGCGTTACGATTTCGGGGAGCGGGATGTTGACGTTGAAACCGGCGCCGCGACCGCGTCCCATCTCGTCCCTGAAGCCCGAGAAGTACGGATAGGCGACGTTGGGGTGACCATGCAGGGACACGGTCAAGACGTCGGAGCGTTCGTAGAAGATCTCCTGCGTACCGTTTCCATGGTGGTAGTCGACATCGAGCACGGCGACCCTGCCGAAGCGACTGAGATAATGGGCGGCGATGGCCGAATTATTGAAATAGCAGAAACCACCGAAAGCCTTGGGCTCGGCATGGTGCCCCGGTGGGCGCACGAGGGCGTAAGCGGCCGGCGATCCCTCAAGGACCTGCTCGGCCGCCGTCAGGGCGCAGTCCACGGCCTGGCGCGCCGCCAGAAAGGCTTCCTGATTGAGCGGCGTGAACGTATCGATGCAGTAGTAGCCGGCTCGCACGGTCCGTTCCGTCGGTGGGCGGGCGGCGTTTCGGATCGGGAATACGTAGGGGTAGATGGACTTTCCCGACGGCACGTTCTTGCATGCCTTCTCGAGATAGTCGACGAGACGCCCGTCGTGGACGGCGCGGATGAAGCGCTCGCTGAAGCGCCGCCGGGGGATGCGCCGGAACAGGCCTGACTGGTCGAGTTCAGCGAGGATCGTGCGGACGCGGACCGGCGCCTCAACGTAGCCACGCTCGCGGACATGGTGGATTTCGTGGGCATCGTTGACGATCATCGGGATCGCCGCTGCTAGTGTGTGCGGCACCCTGACCGGTTGTTCGGTGGCGGCGCGCCGGTAGCGGAGCGGGCGCAAACGAACAGGATCGTCGGTTATCGACCGCACCACCATGTCGATATACGCGGGCGGGCATATGTCTCCATACTTCCGCTCCAGAATGGCGCGGACGATGGCGCGCACCGCTTCCCGGCCGGGGAACGTCTCCTGCCCCAGCCCGTCGAACACCAAGTACGGCGGATCGGTGTTGCCCGGCGTCAGCGGCGTCTCGTAAGCCGTTCCGGCGATGGGGCGTGCGCCGTATCGTTCATAGAAGCGCAGCCGCGCCTCGTTCTGTCCGCGCACCGCCGGATCGGGGCTGAGAATGGGATCGTCGGGCAGGCACTCGAAGAACAAACCGACCGACCCAAGCGCCACGGCCTCCTCGCGCAGTCGCTCGTAGATGGCCGCGCCGATACCGCCGCCGGTTTTTCCGGGAGCGGCGGAGATCATCTCCAGATAACAGAACCGGAGGTCGGGCATGGACAGCAGCAGGGCGACGCCGCGCACCCGATCGCCGGCGTCTTCGGCGACGAAGAGTTCGGATACGAACCGGTACTTGAGGGGATCGCGAAGCTGTGCCGGCAGCTTGTCGATGTCTTCCGCCGGCATTCCTGGAAACTGCCGCTTCAGTATTGCCTGCGCCTCGGCGATGGCAGTTCTATTCGCCGGTGTGCGATCGTCGACGACCTTGCGAATGCGGATCATGCGTCAGACCATCGACGCCGCGGAGGAGCGGGACCAGGGGTATGCGGCGTCGACGATGCGCGCAACGACGGCGTCGAAAGCGAGATCCACCTCGGCCGCGGCCGCCATGAACCCGGCATCGGTCGACAGGCACGGATTGCCGTTGACCTCAAGCACGAATGGTCGGCCGTATGCGTCGACGCGGACATCGACCCGCGCATAGCCACTCAGGTCGAACAGCGACCAGCACGTGAGCGCCAGCGCCCGCAGCCGCTCGATCAAATCGGTGTCTTCGGCGGATACGTCGAACCGCCGCGGCGTGTGATGGTAGGCGAAGCCGTCGGCAACCCATTTGGCCTCAAAATCGACGATGTGCGGCCGCCCTGCGGGGAAATCCACGAACAGGGTCTCCGCGATGGGCAGGACCTGCGGTCCGTCCGGTCCGGTGAGGACGGAGATGTTGAATTCCCGGCCATCGACGAACGCTTCGGCGAACCAGTCGCCGCCGAACCGCGCCACGCGGTCCGATAGGGTGCGCGGTGCTTCGCTTGCCACCACCACTGAGCCGACGTCGATCCCGACCGAGGCATCCTCAAAGACGGGCTTGACGATGACGGTGGTCGCCGGCGCGAACCCCGTGCCGTTCGCTGACCAGTCGGGGGTGGCCACACCGTTCTCGCGCATGCGCCGTTTGGCAACCGTCTTGAACGATGTGGCGGCCAGCGCCACGGCGCTGCATCCGGTGTAGGGGAGGCCAAGCGCTTCCAGCATCTGCGGTATCCGGTGCGCCAGCCGGCCCTCTCCACGCAACGTTTCCACCAAATTGAATATCAGGTTTGGACGAGCCGCCTCGAGATCGGCACGCATCGACTCCTCGTCGTCGACGGCGCGGATGTCGGCCTCGAATCCCAATCGGCGAAGCGACGCGGCGACCGCAGCCGCTTGCTCCAGCGTATCCGCCTCATCCGGCCGCGCCTCGACGTCCGAGGCTCCGTGAACGACGAGGATACGGGTCTTGTTGCTGGTCGTCATGCTCCGGCCGAACGGCGCCGACAAGTTTGCAGTCCGGTTCGGGTCGTCGCCGCCTCCAGGATCTCGGCCAACAGTCGGTCGAACGATACGCCGGCAAGATCCGCCAGGATCGGCAGGTCGGAATACCCCGGCCTCAGTCCGGGGAGTACGTTGGCTTCCAGAAACTGCGGAACCCCTGCCGCATCCGACCGGAAGTCGAGGCGGGCGGCGTCCCGGCAGTCAAGGGCGTCGTAGGCCTTGAGGGCGAATTCGCCTGCGCGTTGGGCTTCGCCGTCCACGGCGAGGGTGTAGCGGACCTTGGCCTGCCAGTTCTCCTTGGCCTCCAGCGAGTAGACGGAATCTTCCAGGTCTCGAT
>JAHCKI010000255.1 GCA_026125865.1 Rhodospirillales bacterium | reverse complement strand
GGATTGACGCGCGGCGCACAGGCAAAATCCGCCACGGCGTCACGCTATATTTTCGATGAAATCGAGCATGGCGTGGATGAAACCCACCATGTCGCGCCGGGTTACAACGCCAATATCCTTATCCGCTGGGGCGATCCCGTTGTCCCGGACGCGCCGGCATTCGATCCGTTGAGCCAGTCGGCGGCCGCGCAAAGCAAGCAGTTCGGCTACAACAACGACTTCGTGGGCTACATCGGACTTCCCCACGGCTCGGACAACGCCGACCACGGCGTCCTTTGCGTCAACCACGAATACACCAACGAAGAGGTCATGTTCCCCGGTATCGGCCGGCAAGACAAGGACGCGGCGTTTGCAGGCACGAACAAGGATTTGGTCGACATCGAAATGGCGGCCCACGGCAACTCCGTCATCGAAATCAAGAAGAACGGGCAAACCTGGACCATCGTCGCCGATAGCGCGCTTAACCGTCGCGTCACCGCCCTTGCGACCGAGTTCGAAATTACCGGACCCGCGGCCGGTCACAAACGCCTGCAAACAAAAGCTGACCCGAACGGCACGAAAGCTATCGGCACCGTCAACAATTGCGCCGGCGGCATTACGCCTTGGGGCACGTATCTCAGCTGTGAAGAGAACTTCCACTATTACTTCTGGGGTGACCTGGCGGAAGATCACCCGGAATATCGCAACTACAAACGCTACGGTATCGGCAGTCCCGGCTATGCCTGGGGCAAGTATCATGACCGTTTCGACATCATCAAGGAGCCGAACGAGGCCAACCGCTTCGGTTGGATCGTGGAAATCGATCCCCTCGATCCGCAGTCCACGCCACGGAAACGGACGACCCTCGGCCGCTTCAAGCACGAAGGCGCGGAATCCATCGTCAACAAGGACGGCCGCGTCGTCATCTATTCCGGCGACGACCAGCGTTTCGACTATCTCTACAAGTTCGTGACAGACAGCGCATTCAATCCCGACGACCGCAAGGCCAACATGGACTTGCTCGACACGGGCATCCTGTATGTCGCCAAGTTTCACGATACCGGCGAACTGGAATGGCTTCCGCTCGTCCACGGCAATGGTGACCTGAACGAAAAAAACGGTTTCGCTGGTCAGGCCGATGTCCTGATCGAAACCCGTCGCGCCGCCGATCTCCTTGGCGCCACACCCATGGATCGGCCCGAGGATGTCGAGCCCAATCCCAAGACCAACAAGGTCTACGTGATGTTGACCAACAACTCCAAACGCAAGGACAAACAGGTGGACGCGGCAAATCCGCGCGCCAAAAATACGTTTGGTCACATCATTGAAATTTCACCGACCGACGACGGCCACGCGTCCACTTCCGGGACCTGGGAAATCCTGGCTTTGTGCGGCGATCCGGCCAAGCCCGAAGTTGGCGCCAAATGGAACCCCGAAACCAGCAAGAACGGATGGTTCGCCTCACCCGACAACTGCGCCGTCGACGCTGAGGGGCGCCTGTGGGTCGCAACCGATCAAGGCTCGAGCTGGATAAAGAGCGGTACGGCCGATGGGGTCTGGGGAATGGAAACCGACGGAGAATTGCGCGGCACCGGCAAGATGTTCTTCCGTGTCCCTGTCGGCGCCGAGTTGTGCGGACCAAGGTTCACGCCGGACCTCAAGACCCTGTTCGTCGCCGTGCAACATCCGTCAACGGATGGCGCCAAGGCCTATCCCGGTTTCGACCGCTCTTCCACTTTCGAGGATCCGGCAACCCGTTGGCCGGATTTCAAGGAAGGCATGCCGCCTCGGCCATCGGTCGTGGCGATCACCAAAGAAGACGGCGGCGCCATCGGCGCCTGACACCGGATCCGTTTGAGCAAAATGCGATCAGGTCCAGTCGCCTGATCGCATTTTGCTCTGGCCCGGGGTCGTGATGCGGATGGCTGCTCAGTGCAACTTGAGCTTGTCGGGGAGTTCCTTGATGGCCTCGTCGATGAGGCCGTCAGCCGCCTTGCCGGTGGCCTTGGCGGCAAGTACGTTGCGCGTTGCCTCCATCGCCACGTCTACCGCCCGCGCCCGAACCTCGGCGACCGCGGCAACCTCAGCCTGTTCAATACGCTCCATGGCCAACTGTTCGCGTCGTTTCAGGGCGTGCTCGAGATCTTCGGCGGCGCGCTCCGACAAACGGTCTGCTTCGCGCCGGGCGGCGGTCAACATGTCCTCCGCCTCCTGTGCCGCGTCCCGCTGCTTCTTCTCGTAGTCGGCCAGCAGCGCTTGGGCTTCTTCCGCCAACTTGGACGCTTCATCGATCTGGTTCTTGATGCGATCCGCGCGATCATCGAGAGCAACCGTCACCACCTTGAAGACCGTACGAGCCGTGAGAGCAACGAATATGATGAAGCCGATCGCGACCCAAAACTCACCCCCCATGTAGAAGGGTTCATGGGCATGGGCATGGGCAGCAGCTTCGGTATGCTCAGCGCCCGCCTGCGCTGTCGTTTCAGCGGCCCAAGCCATACTCACGATGTTTTCTCCATAGCGCTATCAACCGCCGCGATCACCGCCTTTTTATCGATGCGGCCGCCCAGCAAACGCTGGGTGGCGGCCGATGCGGCATCCACGGCCACTTCGTGGATGCTCGCCACCGCCTTCTCCCGCGCTTCGGAGATCCGAGCCTCGGCGGCGGATGTTTCGGCATTGAGTCGCTCTGACAATTGGGCATTGCGTTCCGCCGCTTGGGCGGCGATTTCATCGCGCACCTTCTTCAAGGTATCCTGCGCCTTGGCACGCGCTTCCGCCATCGTTCGCTCATAGGCGGCCACCGCGGCCTCGGCGCTTTCCTTCAAGCGCTCGGCCTTGCGTAGATTGTCGTTGATCTTGTGCTCACGCTCCTCAAGCACTTCGCTGACGCGCGGTAGCGCGACTCGCGCCATAAGCAGGTAGAGCGCCACGAAACAAATGATCAGCCACACGAATTGCGGCGACCAGACGGAGGGGTCGAACTGCGGCATGTTATATCCGTATCAATGAACCGCGCGAAAGCAAGCGCGGTCCGGTCTCAGAACACGAACATCAGCATCAGTGCGACGACGAGCGCGTAAAGGGCGACCGCCTCGACAAGGGCGAAACCAACCCACATGGGCAATTGCAGCAACGGTTGCGCAGCGGGATTACGAGCGAGAGATGAAATCGTCGTCGCGAAAATATTACCGATACCGGCACCAACACCACCGAGTCCAACGACCGCGATTCCCGCGCCGATCAATTTTGCAGCTTCAGCATCCATTTCGTTGTTTCCCTCTCAAGTCGTTACTAAAGAAACCAATTACCCCATAAAACCGCGAAGACTGGCCACATTTCTCCTCAATGCATATGGAGCGCATCATGGAGGTAAATGCAAGACAAGACCGCGAACACATAGGCTTGCAAGAACGCGACAAGAAACTCCAACCCGGTGAGCGCGATCGTCGCCGCCAGCGGCACGACACCGGCAACAACCAATCCCGCCGCTCCCATCGGGAACACGAAGCCGGCGAACACCTTCAGCAAGGTATGACCGGCAGTCATGTTGGCGAACAGACGCAGCGACAAACTCACCGGTCTGGTGAAGTAGGAGAGAATTTCGATCGGGACCAGCAGCGGCGCGATATACCAAGGCGTTCCGTGCGGCAAAAAGAACCCGAAGAACTTCAGACCGTGTTTGGCGAAGGCGATGACCGTGGTGCCGATGAATACGGCGAGCGCCATGCCCAGCGTAACGACCAAGTGACTGGTGTACGTAAAGCTGTAGGGAATCATCCCAAGCATGTTACCGAGCAGGACAAACACGAACAGTGAAAAAATGAACGGAAAGTATGGACGCCCGCCGCTTCCGACGTTCGTTCGGATCATGTCGGCGACGAATTCGTAGATGAGTTCGGCAATCGATTGCCATCGCCCCGGTACCAGAGCGCGCTCGCGAACCGCGTATACGAGAAACCACGTCATCAGCGCGACGGTGATCACCATGACAAGACTGGAATTTGTAAACGAGGCGTCGAGATCACCGATCTTGATCGGAATGATGGTGCTGATTTCGAATTGCTTAAGAGGACTGGCCACGTTGCTTCCCGCCCTTATTCTCGCCTGTTTCCCCCTTCGCACCCCCTTCCCCAGAGGATGCGACACCTTCGCGACCTTTCTCGGGTGCCGGTCGATATCCCATCGACGTTCCCAATCCGGAAGCTACCCGGTAGACGTTTAGCATGCCGGACGCGGCACCAAGAAAGAAAAATACTACCAACATCCACGGCGACGTGTCGAGCCAGCTGTC